>CAKRAM010000095.1 GCA_934294965.1 uncultured Clostridia bacterium | reverse complement strand
GCTGATGGGCAGCGGAGAACCGCTGGACAACTTCGACAACGTTGTAAAATTCCTAAAACTTGTAACTTCGCCGAGCGGAATGAATATTTCCGAGCGTAATATATCTTTGTCGACGTGTGGAATCGTTCCCAAGATGCGGCAACTTGCCGATATGGGATTTTCGCTCAATCTTACGCTCAGTTTGCACAATGCCGACAGTGAGCAGCGCAAACAAATTATGCCGATAACGCAGGCATATTCCGTGGAAGAAGCGGTTGACGCGTGCCGATACTATTTTCAAAAAACAGGCAGGCGCGTTATTTGCGAGTATACTCTCATCGACGGGCAAAACGACAGTTACGCCCACGCGCTTAAACTTGCAGCATTGCTCCGAGGAATGTCCGTCCACGTGAACGTTATTGCCCTCAATCCCGTAAAAGAAACGGGATTAAAAGGCACAAGCGAAAGCACGATAAAAAAATTCATTGGATATTTGACGAAACTCGGAATTTCCGCTACGCGCAGGCGCACAATGGGACAGGACATCGAAGGTGCGTGCGGTCAACTTCGTCGCAGATATTTGGAGGATAGCAATGTCGACAACGCTTAACGGAATTGTGGTCAAAGCGGTCGGCGGTGTGTTTACGGTGCTTTGCGGGCAAAAAAAGTGGATTTGTTATTCGCCCAAAAAGTTTCGCCAAGGTGGATTTGACGTGCTTGTCGGCGACAAGGTCGTTTTTGAAGATTTGCACAAAAGTAAAGGTCTTATAAGCCAAGTTTTGCCCAGAAAAAACAAACTTTCCCGCCCGGAAATTGCCAACGTGGACGTTTGCTTTATTGTGCTTGCTTCCGAGCCTCAACCCGATTTTTACTTGGCGGACAAAGTTTTGATAAACTGTTTCCAGCAGTCAATCGAACCGATTATCGTAGTAAACAAAACCGATTTGGACGAAAATCTTGTACATGCCGTTTGCGACAACTATCAAAAAGTTGCCGAAGTGGTGGCTGTTTCGGCTTTGGACGACTCGGTTTTGCAACTTAAAAAATACATAGGCGGCAATGTTGCTTGTTTTGCAGGACAATCTGCTGTAGGCAAAACCTCAATTATCAATGCAATTTGCCCCCAATTTGTCGGAAAAACGGGCGGTTTGTCTCAAAAAAGCGGCAGAGGAATGCACACCACAAGGCACAGCAGTCTTGTTCCCGTTGGTGATGGCTACGTTGTGGATACTTGCGGATTTTCCTTGTGCGATTTGTCAGGTATTCGCAGCGATGAACTTCGGCTTTACCTTGACGATTTTGTGGAAGTTGCGCACAATTGCAAATTTACATCTTGCACGCACATTTCCGAACCGTGTTGCGCAGTGAAAAATGCTGTTGCCGAGGGCAAGTTGTGCAAGGCGCGTTACGACAGGTACCTGGAAGAATACAACGAACTAGTTGAATCCGAAATAAATCAATATTAGGGATTTTATTCTTCATCGCCAAAAATAGGAGAAAATATGAAAAAAATTATCGTTAGCCCGTCCATACTCAACGCCGATTTGGCTAATATAGCAACAGAATGCAAGTCCTTGCTCGATGCCGGTGCGGATTGGCTTCACTTGGACGTTATGGACGGCAATTTCGTTCCAAATATTTCTTTCGGAATGCCGGTTGTCGAAGCAATCGACAAGACAACGGACGCCTTTTTGGACGTGCATTTGATGATCGATAAGCCGGAGCGTTACGTGCAGCGTTTTGCCAAAGCGGGAGCGGATTTGATAACTTTCCACGTGGAAGCGACCGACTGCGCGGCGGAAGTGATAAATATAATCAAAGCCGAGGGCAAAAAAGTCGGCATTTCCATAAAGCCTGCAACTCCCGTTTCGGCAATTTTGCCGTATTTGGATAAGGTGGATTTGGTTCTCGTCATGTCGGTAGAGCCGGGCTTCGGCGGACAAAAATTTATGCCGATTTCCGCGGAGAAAATCGCCCAAATCAAATCAATTTGTCCCGGCGTGTTGGTGGAAGTCGACGGAGGAATCAACCCTCAAACGGCACATACCGTAATTGAAGCGGGTGTCGACGTTATCGTTGCCGGCAGTGCAATTGTTTGCTCAAACGACAAAAAAGCGGCGGTGGAAGCCATCCGCAACGCATAGGAACGTGTTGAAAGTGTTGCCCGAAAGCGTGTTAAAGCACGGGCAAATCCGACGATTTTACATGTTATAGAATGCTAATTTGATATTTTCTTTGCGTAAAAAAACGCAAGTTATGAAAGATTTTGCAACAGGCAATTACCTTGTTGCAGTATGCTGTTTCGCGTGTAACACTATGGCTAATTTGTGCATATATTGTAGCGACAACAACTATCAAGGAGTTTTGCTTGAAAAATACAATCGTTTGCTACAAATTACCCCGTGTTTTAGGAAAAATTCTACAATTTTTGTGTAAAAAAATCGTCGCCAAATAGTGCGACGATTTTTTCAATACAAATATTGATAGTTTTGCTGGATTTGGCAATCACAGTGTCGAGTTTCAAATTGCGACAAAAGCCTTCAATGTAACGATTGTAGATGATTGAAAGATTGTGTTGCGATCTTACGTTTTAACGCAAATCTGCTGACGGAATTTACGTAAAATATATTGCGTTTTACAACTTTTCCCTGTCGGTTGCTCCAAACAAACAAAGCGTGTGTCTAAGTTGTTCGCCTTTGGTGGTGGTGACAATCATATGTTCGCCAGCCGTGCGTATGTCAAAGTAGGTTCTTTTGGAGTGCTTGCTTGTTTCAAAGCCGATAAACACTGTCGAGGCGTTGATTTCCATCGTCTTTTTGCCGAGGACGGAGCGTATTTGAATTTTGTTATCGGTAACCGACACTTTGTAGACGGCAACGTTTACGACGTAGATAATCACATATGCGGTAAGCAGTGCGGAAAGCACAACCGAGATGATTTCCTCGGCGGCAAACTGCCAATTGCACCTGTCCAAATGCGCCAATAGGCACACGATGCAAAGCACGTCCAAGATTGTCAAAAGAACCGCATATTTGCGCGATTCTACCAATCCTTCGTTGAAGAGATCTTTGTTGTTTTCGCTCATATTTCCTCTGTTATCGATTTTGGATTTGCTTGATTTTGTTTCAAAATTTGCGGACTATCGCAAGTCGTGGCAGCAAACTTTTGGCATTGTTACGTCCGGATATATTTTTATGTAAGCGGACTTTACGCCGATTATTGATTTTGTTCGTAAACGTTTGTGTCGTCTTCTTTTATCCAGCCGAGTTTTTTCCAAAGTTTTTCGGCAGGCGCAAACAACATCGGGTACACGCCCAGCGCGATGAATATCACCAACGCATATCTTGCCGTGCGGAGAGTATACCCCAGAGTTTCGATGTTGTTAGGATTCATCAATTTCGTCAGTGCTTTAAGTCCCAAATACAGTCCTATCAAAATTCCCGCGCCGACAACAATTCGTAGCAAAATTCGCCACCAACAATTTGTGGACTTGAACTTAACTTTCTTTTCTTCCAGCAACGTTCCAAAAACAAAACCGATCATCGCGCCAAAACCTGTGTAAAAA
>CAKRAM010000094.1 GCA_934294965.1 uncultured Clostridia bacterium | reverse complement strand
AGAAAAATTCAAATAGAGCGTTTGAGGCAATTCGGAAGGCATTGCAACGCGCAAATGACTTCGGCTGATATAAAGAAGTTTTGCAAATTGGACAAGGAATCGGCAGAGCTTTTGGAACAGAGTTTCGACGTGCTGGGGCTTACGGCTCGTGCGTATAATCGTGTGTTGAAAGTTGCAAGAACCATTGCCGATTTGGACGGGCAAGCCGATATATCGGCAAAGCACATTGCCGAATCGTTGCAATATCGCACGTTAGACCGCAAATACAGGGTATAGTATGTATACTTTCGAGGAAAAAATTTGTATATTGTTTGGGCAAATCGGCGTAACGGCAAAAAAGTTTTACACATTGTTGGAGTATTTTGGAACGCCCAAGGCGATTGCCGATAATATCACCGACGAATTTGCTCAAAAAACGCTCGGAAACGATTGGGAGAAGGTTACCAAAGCCTTGAACGTCGGCTACGTTGAAGAGGTTCTCGAAAAAATGCGCGCAAACGGCATTTGTGCCGTAACGTGTTTTTCCGACGCATTTCCGCTCTCACTCGAAAATATATCCGATCCGCCGTACGTGTTGTTTTGTAAGGGCGACGTCGGTTTGCTTTCGAGTCGTTGCTTGGCGGTTGTCGGAACAAGAAAAGCGTACGTGTATGGCAGGCGCGTTGCAAAAGATTTTGTCAAAGTACTGTCCGACTACTTTACAATTGTTAGCGGCTTGGCTTACGGAATCGACTGTGTGGCGCACGAAACGACGGTGGAGTGCGAGGGAAAAACAATTGCCGTTTTGGGCGGCGGGATAATTGACGTTTACCCGTCGTCAAACCAAGCTTTGGCGGATAAAATCGTATCAAGCGGCGGATTGATTTTGACCGAGTACGGGCTGGACGCAACGCCTAACTCTTATCATTTTCCGCATCGCAATCGCATAGTGTCCGGGTTTTCGGACGGCATATTGGTGTGTCAAGCGCCGCTAAAAAGCGGAACGATGTCCACGATAGAACTTGCGCTCGAACAAGGAAAAGACGTGTTCGTCGTGCCGGGTGAAGTTTACGACCCGGGCTATCAGGGCAGCAACCGACTTATTAAAACAATGCAGGCGGCATGCGTAACTTCGCCTAGGGATATTGTCGATTATTATCGTTTGGATAATGTAGAAACAACTCCTACGGTGTATCAGCCGAATTTTGACGAGCAAAAAATCATAAATTCTTTGTCGGAAGGGCAAAAATCTTTCGATCAACTGATAGTCGAAACAAAACTTAGTTTGTCCGACCTCAATTTTTTGTTGGCAAATTTGGAATTAAAGAGTATAATTGCAAGGTTACCCGGTAATTGTTACCGCTTGTATGGAGGAATTGAATGAAACTTGTAATTGTCGAATCTCCGGCAAAGGCAAAAACAATCGGCAAGTATTTGGGTGCCGACTACAAAGTTGAAGCTTCCCGTGGTCATATTTGGGATTTGCCCGTAAATTCTATGGGTATAGATTTTGAACACAACTATGAACCCGAACTGGAAGCTCGCAAGCCCGAACAAAAAGAAACAATCGAGCGCCTAAAAAGAGAAGTCGCAAAAGCCGAATCCGTATATTTGGCAACCGACCCGGACCGTGAGGGAGAAGCCATTTCTTATCACCTTCAGTGCGCTTTGGGATTGGACCACGATGCGAAAAATCGCATTATGTTCAACGAAATTTCCAAAAAGGCAGTAAATGCAGCAATCCAAAATCCTAACTACATCAACAAGGGATTGGTTGCCGCGCAACAGGCAAGGCGCGTGTTGGATAGACTTGTAGGCTACACGCTTTCGCCCGTTCTTTGCAAAAAAATTTGCAACAAACTTTCGGCAGGACGCGTGCAATCCGCCGCGCTTCGAATTTTGGTCGACAGAGAAAAGGCGATTCAAAACTTCAAGCCGGAAGAATTTTGGAATGTTTCCGTAAAATTGGAAAAAACGGGAGCAAAGCCGCAATTTAAGGCGGCCTTGGCAACCAAAAACGGAAAGAAAATCAAAATTAAAAATCAAACGCAGTGCGAAGAAGTCGTAAGCAGTTTGACAGGCGGCCAATATATCGTTTCCGACGTAAAAAAGAGCGTTACGCAAAGCAAGCCGCAACCGCCTTTTACAACCAGCACGATGCAACAAGATGCCGTAAACAAGTTGCGCATGACAAGCGCCACGGCAATGTCCGTCGCACAGCAACTTTACGAAGGCTTTGATATTCCCGGTATGGGACATGTTGCATTGGTTACTTACATTCGTACCGACTCGGTTCGTGTTTCCGAAGACGCAATAGCGGCTGCTCGTCGTCACATTTCTTCGGTGTACGGAGAACAATACGTTCCGTCCAAACCTAATTATTACGCAAGCAAAAAGCAAGCGCAGGACGCTCACGAAGCAATTCGTCCCATCAATTTGGAATTGACTCCGGAAGACATAAAGGATAAAGTTCAGCGCAATCAGTACTTGCTTTACAAGCTTATTTATCAACGCTTTTTGGCAAGTCAGGCGGAAAAAGCATTGTACAACAGTGTGAACGTTGGTATTGCCTGCGGAGATTACGGTTTTACGGCAGTGGGCAAAACTCTTGCGTTTGACGGTTATTTGGCAATCTATGCCGATGTCAAAAACAAGGATAAGGACAAAGAGGAAGACGGCGAAAATGCCGTTTTGCCTCCGCTTTCAGTGGAGGACAAGCTTTCGCTTGTAAAATTGTCTCACGAACAGCGTTTCACCAAGCCGCCCGCACGCTACACCGAAGCAAGCATAATAAAAGCAATGGAAGAAAAGGGCATAGGTCGCCCCAGTACCTACGCAACTATTATGCAGACGCTCTACAAACGCGAATACGTAACCAAGGATGCCAAGGCTTTGGCGCCCAGCAATTTGGGTATTCAAGTTACCGAGTATCTTATGCAGTACTTCGGCGAAGTTGTAGACGTTCAGTTCACTGCGGAAATGGAAGACCGTTTGGACGCAATTGAGGACAACGGCGAACCTTGGTACAAAGTGGTGGACGGTTACTACAAGCCGCTGCTTAAAGAAGTCAACGTTGCCATGCACAGCGGAAAGGTTGCCGTAAAAGACGAAATTTCCGACGTTATGTGCGAAAAATGCGGCAGTCCGATGCTTATCAAAACGGGTAAGTACGGCAAGTATTTAGCTTGTTCCAATTATCCCAGATGCTCCAACATTCGCTCGCTAAAACAAACTGCTCCTCCAAAGGAGACCGATCAGGTTTGTGAAATTTGCGGCGCAAAAATGCTGGAAAGAGAGGGCAAATACGGCAAGTATTTGGCTTGTTCCAATTACCCCAATTGCAAAAATACAAAGCCGCTTTCCGAGGTGGTTGCAAAATGCCCGAAGTGCGGCAAAAACGTTATCAAGCGTTTTTCCAAGCGCGGAACGGTTTTCTACGGATGCACCGGATATCCCGATTGTGATTTTGTTTCTTGGGATGTTCCGACGGGTTCGCTTTGTCCCACTTGCGGCGCGCATTTAGTCTACAAAGAAATTCGCGGCAAAAAGTACATTCGTTGTTCCAACAAAGATTGCAAATATGATGGTGGTGAAGTTAAGTGAAAGTCAAAGTAATTGGCGGTGGATTTGCAGGCAGTGAGGCTTGCTATCAATTGCTCAAACGCGGTGTGGACGTAACTTTGGTGGAAATGAAGCCAATCAAAAAGTCCCCTGCGCATAACTTGGACGGACTTTGCGAAGTGGTTTGCTCTAACTCTCTAAAGAGCGACGACTTGTATACTTCAAGCGGACTGCTTAAAGCCGAAATGCGCATGATGGACAGCCTTATAATATCCTGCGCCGAACAAACTCGAGTACCTGCCGGCAACGCTTTGGCTGTGGATAGAAATGCGTTTTCGGCAGCCGTTACCGAAAAACTTAATTCTTTTGCCAATTTCACTAGGATTGCAAAAGTTGAGGATAGTTTGTCGACCGATGGCTACGATTGCGTGATTTGCGCAACAGGACCGCTTACAGACGATACGTTGATACCTGCTTTTAAGCAAATTTTCGGCGACGAATTTTTGTATTTCTTTGATGCGGTTGCCCCGATAGTTACCGCCGAAAGCATCGATTACGACAGTGCGTTTTCGGCAAGTCGCTATGGAAAAGGTGATGCCGACTACCTCAATTGCCCGATGAACAAAGCCGAGTACGAGCAATTTTACGCAAGTTTGATTGCCGCCGAACGCGTTGAGCTTAAAGACTTTGAAAATAACGTGTTCGAAGGTTGTATGCCGATTGAAGTGATGGCAAGTCGCGGAGAAAATACAATGCGCTTCGGTCCGCTTAAACCTGTCGGTTTGCGTGACGAACGCAAAAACGAAAAGCCTTACGCCGTTTTGCAATTGCGAAAAGAAAACGTTAGCGGCACTTTGTATAATTTGGTTGGATTTCAAACCAATTTGAAGTTCTCTGAGCAAAAACGAGTGTTTTCGCTAATACCCGCACTCAAAAATGCCGAATTTGTTCGTTACGGTGTTATGCATCGCAACACCTACATAAACTCGCCGGTATTTTTGGACAGAAACTTTGCGTTGAAGTCCGATCCCAAGTTGTATTTTGCAGGTCAAATTACAGGTGTCGAAGGCTATGTGGAGTCGGCTCTATCCGGGCTGGTTGCAGCGTTGCAGGCTTATAGGGCTATGTGCGGATTATCTCCGATACTTTTTTCGGACGAAACCATGACAGGCGCGTTGTGTGTGCATGTGTCAACACAATTTGGCGATTACTCGCCTATGAATAGTAATTTTGGTATTTTGCCGCCGCTTTCCGAGCATATTAGGGATAAGTCGGCGCGCAAACTAGCTTATTCCGAACGTTCTTTAGAACGTATGAAACAAATTTTAGCGGAGGTGTAAAAATGGCAGAAGTGTTTGCCGATACGATAAAAGGTACAACCATTTGCGCCGTCAAGCGTGACGGGAAAATTGCCGTTGCAGGCGACGGACAGGTTACGGCAGGTCAAAGCGTAATAATGAAAGGTAATGCCGTAAAAGTTAGGAGAATTTTCGACGGTAAAGTCGTCACCGGTTTTGCCGGAACGGTTGCCGATGCGTTTACGCTTTCGGAAAAGTTTGAAGAAATGTTGCAAAAATATAGCGGCAATTTGCTTCGAGCCGCGGTAGAAGTGGCTCAACTTTGGCGTAGAGATAACGTTATGCGCAAACTTGAAGCAATGATGATTGTTGCCGACAAGGAAACGCTGCTTATTTTGTCCGGCACGGGTGATGTTATCGAACCGGAGGACGGAATTTGCGCAATCGGAAGCGGTGGCAACTACGCGCTGGCGGCTGCTAAAGCGTTGCTTCGCAACACCGACCTTTCCGCTGCGGAAATCGCTCGCAAATCGCTGGAAATTGCCAGTGAAATTTGCGTTTATACCAACGGACACATAACAGTAGAGGAGGCATAGAATGACGCCGAAACAAATAGTAAGTGAGTTGGATAAATACATCGTCGGGCAATTTCAGGCAAAAAAAGCCGTGGCTATTGCATTGCGCAACAGGTATCGCCGTAGCAGGCTTGCTCAATCCGACCGTGAAGAAATTACGCCTAAAAACATAATTATGAAAGGCCCTACCGGCGTCGGTAAGACGGAAATCGCTCGTCGTTTGGCTAAGATTGTAAAAGCGCCGTTTTTGAAGGTGGAAGCTACAAAATACACCGAAGTCGGATACGTGGGAAGAGACGTAGAAAGCATGATTCGCGACTTGGTGGAAGTTTCCATTCGCTTGGTCAAGGACGAACGCTTCAAGGAAGTGGAAGTTCGCGCCAACGAAATTGCTGTTCAAAGAGTTGTCGAAGTGCTTATGAAGCGTTCTAATGAGTTTCCCGAAGGAATAACAAAGGAAACGCTTAAAGACGAGGTTGCCAAACACAATCTCGATCAAATGACGGTAGAAATTCAGGTGGTGGATAATCCCAAACCGGTTGAATTGCAACCCGGTGCAGGCGAAATCAATCTTGGTAGTATTTTTGGCGACATGTTGCCCAAAAAGACTAAAAAACGCATGGTTACGGTTGCCTAAGCTTTGAAGATTTTTGCCGCCGAGGAAAGCGAAAAACTTATCGATTTGGACAGCGTGGAAAGCGAAGCATTGCGTCGCGCCGAAAACGACGGTGTTATTTTCATTGACGAAATGGACAAAATCGCAGGCAAGAGTTCCAACAGCGGTCCGGATGTTTCTCGCGAGGGCGTCCAAAGAGACATTTTGCCGATAGTGGAAGGTTGCACCGTAAGCACAAAGTACGGAAATATCAAAACCGATTACATTTTGTTTATTGCCAGCGGTGCGTTCCATGTGAGCAAGGTTTCGGATTTGATTCCCGAGCTTCAAGGTCGGTTCCCCGTGTTTGTGGAGTTGGACAGTTTGACGGTGGACGATTTTGTAAAAATCCTCACCGTTCCCGCAAACGCTATCACGGATCAGTATAAAAAACTTCTTGCCGTGGACAATATCGACTTGCTATTTACCGAAGACGGCCTGCACGAAATCGCAGTGGTTGCCTACGACCAAAACTGCACGTTGGAAGATATAGGCGCAAGACGTTTGCAAAGCATTATGGAACACATCGTGGAAGATGTTTCTTACGACGTCGACGAAGAAGGCGCTTCCAAAACAGTGATGATCGACAAGCAGTACGTAGAAAATAACTTCCGTACCGAATCCAGAAATTTGAAAAAATATCTTTTATAATATACCGGAGATAAAATATGGCAGAACTACTTAATGGACAACAAAGAACGATGATGTGCGGTGAAGTTTCCGCCGCCGACGTCGGAAAAAATATCACATTGATGGGATGGGTTCATCGTAGACGCGACCTGGGCGGTCTAATCTTTTTGCAGTTGCGTGACCGCAGCGGTATTTCCCAAATCGTGTTCGATACCGACGTTTGCAGCCAAGAATTGTTGCAAAAAGCCTCGACAATCAAACTGGATTACGTAATCACCGTTGTAGGAAAAGTGCGCCGTCGTGTGGGTAACAACGTTAACCCGAACATGAAAACGGGCGAAATCGAAGTGGTTGCGGAAGAACTTAAAATACTTTCTGAAGCCGATACGACGCCGTTTTCCGTCGGCGACGAAAATGCAAACGAAACTTTGCGCTTAAAATACAGATATTTGGATTTGCGCCGCGAAAAATTGCAACAAAATTTGATTACGCGCAGCAACATCTATCGTATTACTCGCAATTACTTGGCTGACCACGGCTTTTTGGAAGTTGAAACTCCTATTTTGGGCAAGTCCACTCCGGAAGGCGCGCGTGACTACCTTGTTCCCAGTCGTGTTCACCCGGGCAGTTTTTATGCATTGCCTCAATCGCCTCAACTTTACAAACAACTTATGATGATCGGCGGTTTGGACAGATATTTTCAAATTGCAAAATGCTTCCGTGATGAGGACTTGCGTGCAAATCGTCAACCGGAATTTACGCAAATAGACCTTGAAATGAGTTTTGTAGACCAAGAAGAAACGGTTATGCAACTTGTTGAAGGTTTGCTGGTAAAAATGTTCAAGGAAATTCGCAACGTCGATTTGCCCGAACATTTTATCCGTATGCCTTGGTCGGAATGTATGAACAAGTACGGCTCGGATAAGCCCGACCTTCGTTACGGAATGGAAATTCACAAATTGGACGACGTTGTGAAAAACAGCAGTTTTGTTGTGTTCAACGAAGCAATTGCTGCGGGAGGCACCGTTCGCGCAATCGTTTTGGAAGGCGGTGCGGACAAACTTTCCAGAAAAGACTTGGATAAACTGGCTGATTTTGTCAAAACTTACAAAGTGAAAGGTTTGGCTTGGTACGGAGAAACCGCCGATTCGGTTAAGTGCAGTTTTGCCAAAGCTGTATCCGAACAAGAACTTAAAGACATTGCCCAAGTGCTTTCTATGAATAAGGGCGACTTGGCGCTTATCATTGCCGATCATGATTGGCAAAAAGCCGTTGTTGCTTTGGGCGCATTGCGTTGCAATCTTGCGGCTCGCTTCCAAATGTACAACCCCGGCGATTACGCTTGTTTGTGGGTAGTGGACTTCCCCTTGTTCGAGTATTCCGAAGAAGAAGGTAGATTTGTGGCAATGCATCACCCGTTTACCAGCCCCAAAAACGAAGACTTGCAATATATGAAGACCGATCCTGCAAGAGTTCGCGCAAAGGCTTACGACGTTGTTATAAACGGTGACGAAATGGGCGGCGGCAGCATGCGTATTTACAATCGTGACGTTCAAACGCTCATGTTCGAGACTCTCGGTTTTACCGACGAACAAATTGCCGAACGGTTCGGCTTCTTCGTTGACGCGTTTAAGTACGGCACTCCTCCTCACGGCGGATTGGCGCTGGGATTGGACCGTCTGGTGATGGTGCTGACAGATACGAGCAACATCAAAGACGTTATTGCGTTCCCCAAAATGCAAAATGCAAGTTGTATGATGTCGGATGCTCCGTCGCCCGTCGATCAAAAGCAATTGGACGAACTGTATATAAAATGTGAGGAAGCAAATGACTGAACTCGGTACGATTGTCGCGGACAACGGCAAGTTTGTCAAGGTGCGAGTGGCGCGCAATTCCGCATGCGGCTCGTGCGGTCGTTGCGGCATGACGGAAAATCAAAAACATGCTGACTTTTTTGTAGAGAATACGCTGAACGCCAACGTAGGTGACGTCGTAGAACTGCAAATTCCCGATGCAAACACTGCAGGCATGGCATTTGTGGGATACATTTTGCCATTAATTCCTGCTTTGGCAATGCTGTTTGTGGCACTTGCGTTTAAATGGAAAGAATGGTTTGCCGTGTTGATGTTTTTTGCCGGTCTTGCCGTAGGATATGTTGTTGTTGCGATTGTCGATAAAGTTCGTAAGCACAAGTGGGCGGAGATTCCGTCGATGAACAAAGTGATTTCTTCAAACAATGGTGTAAGCGAACAAATTGAGCAGTAGGAGGTTATAATGAGTAAAATAGAAATAGTTTCGGGTAATTTCGATGAGTTTATTTCCGACGGTGTCGTAGTGGTGGACTTTTGGGCAACTTGGTGCGCGCCTTGCCGTATGCTGGCTCCGATTTTGGACGAAGTTGCTGACAAAATGCCAAATGTAAAATTCGGTAAAGTCGATATCGACGAAAATATCGAATTGGCGCGTCGCTACAACATTATGTCCATTCCCAACGTGTGCGTTTTCAAAAACGGCAAATTGGTTGATAGAGTTATAGGTTTATCCGACGATAAAGAGCTTATCCAAACCATAGACAAACATATATAACATAGGAAGCGGCAACCGTTTGTGTTGCCGCTTTTTGATATTTTTTAGCCGGTCATGGTATGCCGATGCTATACATATTTGCGTTTTTGCTGGCGATTCGCGATTTTGATGCCAATAAATTGCATTATTCGGTTATTTTTTAGCCGATTTTGTCGCATTTTACGGTTCAAGTTTTGAAATTGTATTGACACCAAAGTTTAATTTGTGTATAATTATCAAGTATCGGTATAGGAATAATGCCCGTAAATAGTAAGTACCATACAGGGGAGGAACTACATGGACGATAATGTTTTAGAGTATTCCAAAGCGTATCACGACGAGTACAAACAAAAGTTTAACGATAACGCCACGGAAATGTTCGACGGTTGGGTTAAAGAATCCAAAGTCAACGTTGACGAAAACCGCAAGACGGCAAAAGAGTATCGCGAAGCCAAAGAAAATTTGGACAATCTTGATAAGCGCATTTCCAAGTACAAACGTCTCAAAGGCTTTTTGATTTTCTTGGTCGTGTTGGGATTTGTTGCAACTGCAATCGGTGCGCTCATTATTTATGGTGATTGCAATAATATTAAAACGAGCGGTGGGGCTTATACCGGTTTTGGTTCGACATTTTGGACAGGAATAAACGTTGCCCTCGTCGGTCTCGGCTTGGCAATCGGCATGCTTGTGCTTATCAACAAAAAGATCAAACCTTTGCTTGCAGACGCCAACGCCGAAAGAGAAAAAGAGACGCAACGCGCAAAAGAATTGTTGGATACGTGCTTTGACCAACTTCGCCCGATGTACAGTTTGTTTAGGGACAGCGCAACCGCGCAACTTGTGCAAAAAACCGTGCCTATCATCAAGTTGGATACTAACTTCAATATGCGTCGCTTCGATTTGCTTTCGGGCAAATACGGCCTTTGTGAAAACCTTGAAGAAAACGAATCCACAGTTGGTATATTCTCCGGTGAAATTTTGGGCAATCCGTTCATCGAAGAAAGACGCCTGAAACAAGAGTGGGGTACTGAAACTTATACAGGCAGTTTGACGATTTATTGGACGGAAGTGGAAACGGACAGCGATGGTAACGTTCGCACAGTTCAACGTTCTCAAACGCTGTACGCCAACGTTCAAAAACCCAAGCCGTATTACAGCTATTTTACACACTTGGTGTACGGTAACGAAGCTGCTCCTGACCTTTGCTTCACGCATGAACCTTCTCACGCCGAAAAAATGTCGGAAAAAGAACTTGCAAAGAAGGTCAAAAAGGGAGAAAAAGAACTTGCCAAATTGGAAAAGAAGGCGCTGGAAAGCGGTACTACATTCAACTCCATGGGCAACGTGGAATTCGACATTTTGTTTGGAGCAACCGATCGCAACCACGACGTTCAATTCCGTTTGTTGTTTACGCCTCTTGCGCAAAAGAACATGCTTCATTTGATGAAAACGCCTCAGCCGTTCGGTGACGATTTTTATCTAATTAAGGATCATATGCTTAACTTTGTTGCAAGTGAACACGCACAAGACTGGAACTTCGAAATCGACTCGTCCGATTTTATGTTCTACGATATCGATATGTGCAAATCGGCATTTTTGGACTTCAACAACAAATACTTCCTTAACCTGTATTTCGAGTTAGCTCCGCTTATGTCAATTCCTTTGTATCAACAATACAAGCCGCACGAATACATCTATCGCGACAATTATCCTCGTAACTACACGTCCTTCGAAGCGGAAGTTCTTTCCAACGCCTTGGACGAAGACTTGCTGAAGCATCCCGAATCCGCAACACGCGCTATTTTGAAAACGGCACTTATCAATACCGACGAAAAGGTCGATAACGTGTTGGTTACGGCGCACTCGTTTGCAACGGTGGACCGCGTTGACTACGTGTCGGTATACGGCGGCGACGGATATTACCACGACGTTCCTGTTCCTTGGGTGGAATACATAGCCGTAGAACAGTCTACGCCTGTTGGAATTGTTGAACTTGAAGGCGACCATAACAATGACTACAACAAAAGTAACGCTACAAAACACAATTTGTACGTAACACTTAAAGACTAGATAATAATTAAGGAGGAAATATTTATGGCAAACGGTTTGGACGAAATGAACGCTCCGGAACTTGAACAAGGTAGAGACGTTAAAGTTATCTCTAAACAAATTCCCGTTACTATCGGTAAGGGATGGAAGAACTTTTTCAACATCGGTGTATGGTTTTGCCCGCCGATCATCGGCATTATTGGGGGGATCATCGTAATCGTTAAAAAGGCAAAAGCAAAGTCCTACTTTGAACGCCTTCAACAACGCATTCAACAAGCAGCTTCTCAAGTTGATAACTATCTTGAACAACGTGTTATGATTTTGAAGAACTGCGCCAAATTGCTGGATAAGGCAATTGATCTCGACAAAGAAACCTTCACTCAAATTGCCGCATATCGCGGAAACGGTAAGGAATCCGACGAAGTTCGTAGCGAATACAACGACAAGGTTGAACAAATGAACAGATCCATCCAAATTGCGTTTGAAAACTATCCCGACCTTAAAGCTCACCAAGAATTGGAAGACGCAATGCAACAAAACTCCTACTTGCAACGCGAAATCACCGCTGCAAGAGAATACTACAATGACGTTGTTGCTCAATGGAACATGGCTGTTAACACTTTGTATATTCAACAACTCGTTGCTGCCGAACAAGGATACACAACTCGTATTCCGTTCGCAACAACTGCCGAAATCAAAGAACAAGCCAGAGGCGAATTCTTCTAAAATTCTAATAGCGGTGTGCCGTCACTTTTGTGGCGGCACATTTTCTATCTAATTGCTTAATATTATATCTCTTACTGCGCTTACGCCACGTCACTGTGTTTGGCATTTGCATTGATTTGCAAACCGTGCAGTGAATCATCAATCATTGGCGCATTTGTAAAAAGTAGTAGAAACTCTTTTATCTCGATAATAATTTGCAACTCGTTCAGTATATTTGTAACGCAAGGTTCTCGATCTTCCCATAATAGTTTATTTCCCAACGATTAGTTTAACCGACAGAACCATAATATGCACTTATCCGAAGTAAATCTTTTGCCTGTCGGCAAAATCTTTCAAAAGCTTACGTGTTTTCCGCAAAAACTAGCGTTTTGCTTTTCGGTATGTAAAGCGGCGAAGTCGCAAGCCCTTGCAAGCAAGCATGCAACTTTTTGTATTATAAACTATCCGAAGTAAACCTTTTGGTTGTCGGTAAAATCTTTCAAACGCTTTCGTGTTTTTCGCAAAAACTAACGTTTTTTTGCCTTGTATGGCATGTAAAATTGTCGGTTTTCTTTGAAAATGCGCTTCGCGCACTTTCTGAGATACTTACGATATTAGAATTCATTGGTGTACGCTTTGTAAATTCAATTGATTTTATTCCGCCAAAGTGCTAATATTACTACGATGTTTGAGGCGGTGCTATGGAAAATCTATCCTCGTTTAACGAATTGGTTGGGCGTGTTATGATGGAATGTCAGTGCATAGAGCACGACATAAAGTATATTTTTGCCGGAATGTTGAAGGGCAATTTTGAAGCAAACTACTCCAAAGTGGCGTACAAATCGCTTGGCTACGTTTTGCACGAACTGCAATTGCTGGATAATAGCGACGGAAGCCCGTATTTGAGAGATTCCGACTACGAACTGTTGCAATCGATACGCAAGATTCGCAATTATTGGGCACATAAGGCATATACCACTTTCGTATATAAAACAGGCGAGGATTATCTCCGCGAATATGAACGCCAATCAGCCAAATTGGAGCGAGATTGCGCAGTTCTTGCAAAACTCAGTCAGTCTATCGAGCGTGTTCGCCTGAACGTTATGCGCAATTACGGGCGTATCTAAGTGGTGTGCGGTGCTTGGGCATTTATATATTGTGTCGTACTTTATAAATCGCGTTAGAGCGTAATTTGTTTGCTCATTTATATAGCATATAAATTGAACTCGTTCTGTATAATTTTTTGAATATCAGCATTCGTTGTCATAAATAAAGTATGACCACATGTGTGACTAAAATTTCGATGCTTTTGGTCTTTACCTGTAACAATGTTTGCCTAATTATTGTAAAATTCGTTCAAGTTTGTTCGTGCTATATAATAATACGTAGCACATTTCAATTGTTGTACTGCCGCATGATTCATTGTTTATGTAGCGCAAAAGCGTTGTTCAAAATCTATTTACATGCATTCGAAGATGTTTTCAATCGCCGCTTAAAAAGTATATAAGCGGCAACGTGGCAATATATTTGTGTGTTCTATTATTATAAAATTTGTTCAAAATTTCTAAGTTTTGTACTATAAAATAATTGACGAACGGAGATAATTGTTTTATACTAATCATAGTAAATTGGTAGGAATTGCTGCTATGAAAATGTCCTCTAAAGCGAGATACGGTTTATATGTTGCGGTGGAGTTGGCAAAACGCTACAACTACGCCGAACCTGTTCCTGTTGCTACGCTTGCGCAAGCTACGGGCGTTACCGAAAAATATCTCGAACAAATAATCGCATTGATGAAAAAGGCCGAAGTCGTTTCTGCAATGCGCGGATCTTCCGGCGGATACAAGTTGACAGACGCTCCGCAAAATATCACGGTAGGCAGAGTGTTGCGCGCCGTTGAAGATAATTTGGAAATAGTCGATTGTTTGCACGGGTGTTGCTCGGGAAAGTGCAGTTGCGTCGCACACAATCTTTGGAACAAACTATATCAAAACATCAACGACTATTTGGACACAATTTCGTTGCAGCAACTTGTCGATGACAACATAGACT
>CAKRAM010000093.1 GCA_934294965.1 uncultured Clostridia bacterium | reverse complement strand
GTTGCACAACATCGAAGTTATGGAGCGCCAACTTAAAAATATCGGCGCCATGTTCGATTGGGATCACGAAATTAAAACCTGCCTGCCTGATTACTACAAGTGGACGCAGTGGATTTTTTGCCAACTGTACAAAAAAGGTTTGGCTTACCGCAAAAAGGCGCCCGTCAATTGGTGCCCGAGTTGCAACACGGTTCTTGCCAACGAACAAGTGGTGGACGGACATTGCGAACGTTGCGACAGTCAGGTTATCAAAAAGGATTTGACTCAGTGGTTCTTCAAAATTACCGACTATGCCGAGGAACTTATCGACGGATTGGACGGTTTGGATTGGCCGGAAAAAACCAAGGCAATGCAACGCAATTGGATAGGCAAATCGGTCGGTGGCGAAATTGTCTTTGACTTAAAGGACGGCAGCGGCAGTTTTAAGGTGTTCACCACACGTGCGGACACGTTGTTCGGCTGCACCTACGTTGTGCTTGCGCCGGAACACGAACTCGTGCAAAAAATCACAACCGAGGAGCATCGCGCCGAAGTTCAAGCATATTTGGACGAAGTTGCAAAAACCAACGAAATCGAACGTCTTTCAACCTCCAAGGAAAAAACAGGCGTGTTTACCGGCGCTTACGCCGTCAATCCCATTAACGGCGCAACGGTGGAAGTGTGGATAGGCGACTACGTTTTGGGCAGTTACGGCACGGGTGCGGTTATGGGCGTCCCCTCTCACGACGAAAGGGACTACAAGTTTGCCAAAAAGCACGGCTTGGGCATCAAGAGAGTTATCAAGGCTGCAACCGAGGGCGTAAACGACGATTTGCCCTTCTGCGAATACGGCGTAATGGTAAACAGCGGAGAGTTTAACGGTCTTACCAGCGAAAAAGGCAAAGTTAAGGTGGTGGAAAAACTTGCCGCTATGGGCAAGGGAGAAATCAAAACAAACTACCGCCTGCGTGATTGGCTTGTATCTCGTCAACGCTATTGGGGCGCGCCGATACCGGTTATCTACTGCCCGCATTGCGGCGAAGTTTTGGACGAAAATCTTCCCGTAAAACTTCCCTACGACGTGGAATTTAAGCCGGACGGAACAAGTCCGCTTGCGAAACATCACGACTTTATTCACAACGTGACCTGCCCCAAGTGCGGCGCTCCCGCAACCAGAGATCCCGACACCTTGGATACTTTTGTGTGTAGCAGTTGGTACTATTTGCGGTATCCCGATTCGCAAAACGCCGAAAAGCCCTTCGACACGGCATGGATAGACAAAATGCTTCCCGTCGATAAGTACGTTGGCGGTGCGGAACACGCATGCATGCACCTGTTGTACGCAAGGTTTATCACAAAAGCACTTCGCGATATGGGCTATTTGCACTTCGACGAACCGTTCAAGTCGCTTGTTCACCAAGGCGTAATTTTGGGACCGGACGGCAACCGTATGAGCAAATCTCACGGCAATGTCGTTTCCCCGGACGAATACGTCGGTCAGTACGGCGCGGACGTTTTCCGCCTGTATCTTGCGTTCGGCTTCAAGTACACCGAGGGCGGACCGTGGTCGGACGACGGAATCAAAGCCATCAACAAGTGGTTGGACAAGGTAGAACGTTGCGTTTCGCAAGCCTATGCGGATTATCCGTCGCAAAACACCGTGGGCGCTGCGGAAAGCGACCTCAATCGCGTTCGTCACAACACAATCAAGTCGGTAGATGCCGACTATGCCGAGTTTTCTTTCAACACGGCGGTTGCGCGTATGATGGAATTGTCCAACGCAATGACAAAGTACGACTCTCAACCTGTCAAAAATGTCGAGTTGTACCGTCAAACGGCGGACGACTTGTTGAAAATCCTTTGTCCGCTTGCTCCTCACTTTGCCGAAGAATTGTGGCAACAAACGGGACATAAGGGCAGCATTGTTGTAAGTTCCTTCCCCACATTCGACCAATCGGCTTTGAAAGCCGCTCAAGTGGAAATGTTGGTGCAAATCAACAGCCGTCCCAAGGTTCGTTTGACGGTGGACGCGGACAAAACCGCAAAAGAGTTGGAATCCGAAGTTCTTGCCGACAAGCAAGTTGCCGAACTGCTTCAAGGCGCAACTCCCAAAAAAGTGATAGTCATTCCCGGAAGACTGGTAAACATCATTTTGTAATTTTTCGGCAAACGGGTGCCGACAAAACAGGGTATTAACATGATAACCAAAACGGAATTCGACGCGGCGGCAAAAGATTTGGGCATAGGCAACACGCCTTTGCTTCCGTTCGAGGAAGATTTGCCCGCCGACGTGTATTTTAAGTACGAGGCAATGAACGCATCGGGTAGCGTAAAGGATCGTGCCGCCCTTGCAATGATTTTGGATGCGGAAAAAAGCGGATTGCTGCACAAAGGCGATACCATTGTGGAAGCAACCAGCGGCAACATGGGCATATCGCTGGCGTACGTGGGCAGGGCAAAAGGCTACAACGTTTTGCTTGCCATGCCGGAAACGATGTCGGTGGAACGCCGTCAAATGCTTGCAGGTCTGGGGGCGCAGTTGGTGCTGACCGAAGGCGCGCTCGGAATGAAAGGCTCAATCGACTACGTGGAGCAGATTTCCAATCAAAACGGACACGTTTGGCTAAAGCAGTTTTCCAATCCGGCAAACGCACTTGCTCACTACCTGTCCACAGGCGAAGAAATTTGCAATCAACTGGATAGAGTTGACATTTTCGTTGCAGGCGTAGGCACGGGAGGCACGCTTATCGGCGCGGCGCGTAAAATAAAAGAGTATTTTCCAAATTGCCAAATCGTTGCGGTGGAACCGGCTTCGTCGCCGGCAATATCCCGCGGAGAAAAGGGACCGCACAAAATTCAAGGCATCGGCGCAGGATTCGTCACCGATATCTACGATCCGTCGGTGGTGGACGAGGTGCAACTCGTTACCGACAATCAGGCAATGGACGAGTTCAAATTGCTCAACAAAAAGTTGGGATATTGCTGCGGAATCAGCGCGGCGGCAAACATCGTTGTTGCAACGCGACTGGCGAAACTGCCGGAGAACGCAGGCAAAAACATCGTAACGCTGTTCCCGGATTCGGACGATCGGTATCAATCCATTTTGAATGCCGACCGCTAAATGCCGCAAGCAGGACGTGTCTAAGCCGTGCCGTACTTTAACTTTTTGTTTAAGCAAAACGGCAACAGTATGCGACGAAAAACGGCAACTGCCTCGTTGTAATTACTCAAAAATTATGTAAATTTTATGTAAACGGCGGAATTTTTCCAAAATGGCGCAAATATCGAATTTGCGTTTTGAACGGAAATTTCGCCGTTAGCATTTCTTTTTGTTTTTTATCGTGCGTCAAATTTCACTTTTGTGAAGAATACACACAGTTTTTTGTATTTTTTTGCGTTTTTGTCTTGCGTTTTGCATGTTGTTATGCAGCGTTTGACGGTTTTTCAGTTTTCTTGTCGAAGGACTATTTTTGTTGACAATCTATCAAAACGAGAGTATCATATTAGAATGGATTTTATGCCTTACTACTATAAGTCTAATATATAAGGGGTTATAATGAAAAAAATTGTCATCGCCGTCCTGACGTTAGTCTTTTGCGCCGCATTGTTTGTCGGTTGCGTCGCGGAAGAAGAAACTTTTGACAATTGTCACAAAGTCGTTTTTGAACTGGAAGGCGGCAAGTATAAGAACAGCGATAAAGCCGTGACGTACTACTACAATATACCCGAAGGCGAAAGTTGCAAAATAAGGAACATTTCGGAATTTGACAGCGACGACACATTGTCCAGAGCGGGCTACGTGCTGGAAGGCTGGTATCGCACCAAAAACGAGCAGGTTGTTGGAGGACAAACGGTCGTAACGTATTCAGACAAGTGGGATTTTGACAACGACACCGTTTCCGGTGTGGACGAAACGATTTTGTACGCTTATTGGAAACTGCCCATAGTTCACAGTTACGAACTGTACGTCTTCCACAACAAGAACATGCTTTTGGGCGAATACGAGGTGTACTTCGGCTCTGCCTTTAACGACTTTTCCGACTATGCGCACAACTCTGAAAACTCTCCGTTCGGATACACGTTCATCGAATACGTGGACGAAAACGGCGAAAGTTGGGCAACTCACGGAAAAACGCACTCCGATCCGAACAAAGGCGAAACGATAAAAGTTTACGCAAAGTACATCAAGGGAGAGTACCAACTTATTTCCAAGGCAAGCGACTTTGCTTCGTTGGATTCGGCAAAAGATCTCTATTTGATGTGCGATATCGATTTCTCCCAAGCGGACGAAAAGTATCGAGAGATAAACTTCGGCAACTTTATGGGCAGAACGTTCGACGGCAACGGACACACGCTTTCCAACTTCGCAATCAAGTATTCGGCGTCGAATTTGGTCGCCGACTACGATCCGACCGTAAGCGGCAACAGTTTGTACGTAAGTTTGTTCGGCAACGGCAAAAACTCCACAATCAAAAACGTTAACTTCCAAAACGTTTCCGTGTCGGTTAAAACCGAAAACAGCAAAACGAGCCAAATCTACGTTGCTCCGTTGTTTGCCAAAGCAAGCAACTGTACGGTGGAAAACGTCAACGTTCAACTTACCGTAAAGGTGGAGGTTTTGCCTACAAATATCAACGACATAATCTTGTACGATAGCTTCTTCGGCAGAACGGAAGAAACTAACACGGCAACTAACAGCACAAAAAGTATTTCGAGAGGTGACTAATATGACAAACGCACAAAAATTCAGCAAAATAGTTTGCGTTGTCCTTGCCGCCGTTATGATTTTCGGAACAATGTTCACGGTCATCGGCTGCACGGGCGACAAAACGGCATACGACAACGAAAAAGACGCACTGGTGTTTTCCACGCAAGCGCCGGACGGAGTTTTTAACCCGTTCTTCTCCACGTCGGGCGTGGACTCAAGCATTGTAGGTTTGACGCAAATATCCATGTTGGGTAACGACGCGGAAGGCAACGTGACCTACAAACACTACAAAGTTCCCAAGGGAACCAAAAACTACGACGAAAACGACCTCGATAACACCGTAATGGTGGAAGACTTCGAGCAAGTTACCACCGGCGACACGGACGAAACAAAGCGTACAACTTACTACTTTGTTCTTCGTAACGACGTGCGTTGCTCGGACGGCAGTTATTTGAGCATGAAGGACGTATTGTTCAACTTGTACGTGTATTTGGATCGTTCCTACACAGGCTCGGCAACCATGTACTCTACGGATATCGTAGGATTGCAAGAATACCGCACGCAGGAAAGCAACGAAAAGGAACAAGAAAGTTTCCAATCCAAATTTGTGGATATTGCAAAAGCACGTATAAGCAACCTCACTTCGGCTTGCAACGAAATTATCAAACAGTATCCGGACGATAAAGAAAACTTGCAAAAAGTCAAGGAGGAATTGGCAAAGTACACAAGCATTTCCGGTTACGAAAAAGTGGTGGAAGACTTCGACCTTGCATGCAAATTGTTCCGCGAAGAACTTCAAAACGACTTTAACAACGCTCGCGACAGTTGGAAAGAACTTAAATTCTTTGACGAAAAACAAAAAGAATACAGCGGACTTATCACAAGTGACGCCGAAATGTTCCTCTACAACGAAGGCGAAATCACCTGGAACAAAAAAGACGCAGCGTTGAAGTACAACATGGGCGAGACCAACGCAAAGGCTTGGGGCGAAAAAGAAGCCATCGAATACGTTTTCAACACGTACATGCCGGCAAAAACCGAAGAAGTTGTCAATTACTGGCAAACCGCAACCAACCTTCTTACAGAACTTGTTAACCAAGCAATGGAAGAAGACGCAAAGCAACAAGGCGGAAAACGTCGTTATCCCAACATTTCCGGCATCAAATTCGTAAACATGCCCGAACAAGTCGTTGACGGCACAACCTATAAAGGCGAAGCGGTTACGGTAAAAGGAATTACCTACGATCCTTTGACCTCCGCCGACTACGATTCCAACGGTGTTCCTACCGGAAGCAACCGCGAAGTTCTTTCCATAACCATCAAAGGCGTAGACCCCAAAGCAATTTGGAACTTTGCTTTTGCAGTTGCTCCCATGAGCTACTACTCCGACGCAGAACACATCAACGCGTTTGACTACGTAAAGAATTTCGGCGTAGAATACGGCTCGGCTTCATTCTTCAAGACCGTTGTAAACGGCAAAGTCAGCGTACCTTTCGGCGCAGGCCCTTATGCGGCAAGCAAATCTTCCGGCGGCTTGGATAACGTAAGCGGCGGAGATTTCAGATCTCTCGGTATGATCTACTACGAACGCAATCCCTACTATGTAGCCGGCGCGCCGATCATCAAAAAGATTCGTTACAAAGTTGTAAGCACGTCTACAACGTTGGATGCATTGTACGCAAAGGAAGTTCACTTTGCCGAACCCAACGCCAAACCCGAAACGATAAAGGAACTTAACCAAAAGGAAAGCGAAGGCTATGGCAACACTCAAGTTCGTACTTCCGGCTACGGATACATCGGCATTAACGCCGCAAAAGTTCCCGATATAGAGGTACGTCGTGCTATTATGCACGCAATAGACACCGAAGAAATTGCAAAGTACTACAAAACCGGAGCAACGACAATTTATCGTTCCATGTCCACCGAAAGCTGGGCTTACCCCGGAAACACAAAGGGTACAAGCAAACCTTACGCTTACTATCCGTACATAGGCGGAACGGTTCCTTCCTCTTCCGAACTTAAAAACGTCGGATCGGATTACCGCAAATTCCTCACGGACGAAGGCATTTCGCCCAGCACAAACAGCAAAAAGACAACTCTTACCGAAGAACAACAAATCAAGTTCATCACCAATCTCGTAGAAAGTGCAGGCTACACCAAGGATGCCAGCGGCGTCTACAAGAAAGGTAGCAACGTTCTTAAATACACGTTCACCATTGCAGGCGAAGAAAAAGACCACCCGGCATACACACCGATGAACAAAGCCGCAACATTGCTTAACAAATGCGGATTCCAAATCACGGTAACCACCGATGCCAGCGCGCTTAGAAAACTTTCCACAGGCGACCTTGCCGTTTGGGCGGCAGCGTGGGGATCTACGATTGACCCCGATATGTACCAAGTTTACCACAAGGATTCCAAAGCAACTTCCGTTCTTAACTGGGGGTACCCTGCAATCATCAACAACGTGGGCGACAAGTACAGTTACGAATTAAGTAAAGTTACGGAACTTTCCGAACTTATCGACAAGGCTCGTTCGGTTTTGACTCACGAACAACGCGCTCCGATGTACTCCAAGGCTTTGGACATCGTTATGGAACTTGCGATAGAGTTGCCCACGTACCAACGTAACGACTTGTTCGCGTACAACACCAACGTCATCGACGTTTCCACTTTCAACGAAAATCCCTCGGCATTCAAGGGACTCATCAGCGATTTGCACAAGCTTTCTCTCAACACGACTTCGCTGGAAAAATAATATAAGGAAAAACTTGGCGGTGCGGCGTTATGCCGCACCTGCACAAGCATTTGCGATAAAATGTTCAAATATATAGTCAAAAGATTGCTGATTTCCATCATCATTCTGTTGGGTGTGTCGGTCATTATCTACACGCTCGTTCGTTTGATGCCCAGCGACTACGTGGATAACAAGTTTTCTTCGCAGTTGCAGCAGGGAAGTATCACGCAAGACGAAATCGACAACTTCAAAAGCATGTACGGCTTGTACAACCCGGAAGCAGAACTTATTCTTTCCGTGGACGGAATAGGCGACGAAACGTTGGCGTTCACTCGTGACGTTAAAAAGCACGCGCACACAAATGCAACGCAAACCGACGCCTCCTACTACAAGTTTGCAATCGGCAAATATCGTAGCGGCGAATACACTCTTACGCTTTCGGATAACGGCGGAGTGGGCGCGTACAAAATCATTCGCACAACCTACGAGGAAGCCGATGCCGACTCGGAAAACGACTACAAGCAAGTTACAGTGGATATCGACGAAGGTACGTTTACCACAAAAGTGGAGTTGGACGCCGACGAAAACATCGTTTCCGAACAGGTTATTTTGACCTCGTCCGATTCGTCGGTGACGCATAACGTAACAACCACCTACAAAGTGGCGTCTTTCGGCAAGCGCTTGGGCTCCATTTTGGGAGGCTACTTCACTTGGCTGGGTAACTTGGCAAAGGGTGACTTGGGCAACTCCTTTAAGTACCAAAAACCCGTTGCGCAGGTCATTTCCGAAAACATGTGGATATCCTTTGCCATTGCATTGGTTGCAACGGTTTTGCAATTTGCAATCAGCATTCCTTTGGGTATATCCAGCGCAACGCATCAGTATTCGGCGCAGGACTACATCGTCACCATATTCACGATGATAGGATTGTCCTTGCCGACCTACTTCTTTGCCGCGCTTATGATAAAACTGTTTGCCGTAAATTTGGGCTGGTTACCGACATCCGGTTTGGTGGACGCAATCGACTACCCCGCAACTTTTGCAGGATTTATGTCCAAGTTGGGCAGCATAGCAAGGCACTTGATTTTGCCCATTGCGGTAAGCGTAATTTTGTCGCTCGGCGGACTTATGCGCTACACTCGCACCAACACGTTGGAAGTGCTTAACGCCGATTACATTCGTACCGCGCGCGCAAAGGGACTTTCGGAAAAAACCGTTGTGTACAAGCACGCTTTCCGTAACACGCTTATTCCTTTGGCAACGCTGCTTGCAGGCATTTTGCCGTCGCTGTTCGGCGGTATGATGATAACCGAGCAAGTGTTTGCAATCGACGGTATCGGTAACCTTGCCTACAACGCCTTGCGTGAAGGCGACGTGCCGTTCGTAATGGGATACAACATGTTCTTGGCAATTCTAACCGTCATCGGAACGCTTCTTTCCGACGTGATGTACGCGATAGTCGACCCTCGCGTAAAACTTGGCAAATAGGAGGACGATATGGAAGAAAATAAAGATTTGACAGTTGTCCCCGAAATGCAGGAAGACGTGGTGACGGAAGTGGACGAAATTACCGAACAAGAAATGGTTTCGGAAGAAGAAACTTATCGCGAAATGTCCCCGTTCGGACTGATTATGCGCCGCTTTTTCCGTTCAAAGTTGTCGGTTGTTGGGCTTATTATGATTGTCTTTTTGATTTTGTTCTCCTTTTTAGGGCCGGTTGTTTACCGCACCTGGGGAGAGCAGGAAGAAGACCGCACCAAAATAATCACTCACTATTCCGACGTGCAATCGTCCTACTACTACGATAACGGTAAGTTCGTTTCTACAAAAAACAGCAAATACAAAGGCTCCAAGGACGTGATTATCACAATCACCGAACGCGTCACCATAGAGGACGACCTCAATAGGTATGCCGACCCCAGTTTGGAACACCCTCTGGGAACGGACGACCAAGGTTACGACGTTCTCGTTCGTCTTATGTACGGCGGCAGAATTTCGCTCACAATCGGTTTTATCGTTGTTATTTTGGAAACGGTAATCGGCATAATTTTGGGCGGACTGGCAGGCTACTTCGGCGGCTGGGTGGATAACGTCATAATGCGTATAGTTGATATTTTCAACTGTATACCCACGTTGCCTATTTTGCTTATCGCTTCGGCAGTTATCGACGGTTGGAAGATGGCGGAAATAATCACCGCCGACCAACAAATATACGTTTTGATGGTGATAATAACGCTATTCAGTTGGAGCGGCGTCGCCCGTTTGGTTCGCGGACAAATTTTGTCCTTGCGTGAGCAGGAGTATATCACCGCAACCGAAGTTATGGGGTTGCCCACTTGGCGTAAAATATTCTTGCACCTTATCCCCAACGTTATGCCTCAACTTATCGTGTCTATGACGCTCGGTTTGGGCAGCGTAATTATGTACGAATCCACGTTGAGCTATTTGGGCTTGGGCGTGCCTATCGGCAAAGCCGCATGGGGTTCTATGATAGCGTTGGCAAACGATCCCGTTGCGCTGAAATATCACATGAACACTTGGCTTCCCGCAGGTTTGCTCATTGTCGTTGCCGTTTTAGGCTTTAACTTCATCGGCGACGGATTGCGCGACGCAATGGATCCCAAAGCCAAAAAGTAACGCAAGGTGAAAACGATGAAAAAAAACTCTAACTACTTATCCATAAAAGAAAGTCGTGCTATCTTAAAGTACAACAACAAGCAAATGCGCTACTACGAAAGTTTGAAGCGCCGCAAGTTGCAGCCGCAAGATTATACCACGACGATGCGCAATCCCGACAATATCATAGAACTGGATAACCTCAAAACAGTGTTCTTTACCGATACAGGTACGGTAATGTCGGTCAACGGCGTATCTTTCGATATTCCCAAAAGCAAAATCGTGGGCGTGGTGGGAGAGTCCGGTTGCGGAAAAAGCGTAACTTCGCTTTCCATAATGCAATTGGTTCAGGCTCCGCAAGGTCAGGTTGTGGACGGGGAAATCCGCTTCAACAGCGACGACCTCGGCACCGACGAAAACGGCAACAAACTTTGCTACGATATTGCAAAGATGCCAACCGAACAAATGTACAAGGTTCGCGGTAAGGATATCACGATGATATTCCAAGAACCGATGACCAGTCTAAACCCCGTGTTCACAATCGGCAATCAGCTGGACGAAGTATCTTTTACGCACAATCCGGAAATCACTCCGGAAGAAGCAAAGGCGTGCAGCATAGAAATGCTTACCAAAGTCGGCATAGCCATGCCGGATCACGTTTACAAAAGTTATCCTCACGAACTTTCCGGCGGAATGCGCCAAAGAGTTATGATTGCAATGGCTCTTGTCGGCAATCCAAAACTGATTATTGCCGACGAACCCACAACCGCGTTGGACGTAACCATTCAGGCTCAAATTTTGGAGTTGCTCAAAAAATTGCAAAAAGAGCAGGGCTGTTCCATTATGCTTATCACTCACGACTTGGGCGTAATTGCCGAAATGGCGGACGAAGTGGTGGTTATGTACGCAGGCAGAGTGATAGAAAAAGGCACTGCTTCGGAGATTTTCCACAATCCCATGCACCCGTACACGATAGGACTACAAAAAAGCAAACCGCTAATAACGTCCTCCTCGTCCGAACCGCTGTATTCCATCCCGGGACAAGTTCCCAACCCCATCAACCTTCCCAACTGCTGCTACTTCCGCAACAGATGCGAACGTTGCGTGGCGGCTTGCGAGGGCGAATATCCCGCCGAAATCAAGGTTAGCGACACGCACTACGTGTCCTGCCATTTGTACGACCAATTAAATAACAAATAGGTTGGTGTTTCTCGGTTTCAAGGTTTTTTTAATGCTATCGCGATACAATGTGTCGTCATAGCAAAATCCGAGAACGACAAACAAAAGAATACCGACTATGACGGCAAGCATATTTGCCGCGCTGTCGGTCATCGAGAGAGAATATTACTATGGCAACAGAAAACACATTGCACCAAAACGTGCAACAAACCGACTATATTTTGGAAGTTACCGACCTGAAAAAGAACTTCCCCATCGAAACCAACTTTTTCGGAAAGCCTACGCGCTTTTTGAAGGCGGTTGACGGCGTAACGTTCAAGATTAAACGCGGAACGACCATCGGCGTGGTGGGCGAGTCCGGTTGCGGAAAAACGACGCTGGGCAGGACGATACTGAAATTGTACGAAAGCGACGGCGGCAAAATCGTCTATAACGGCGAGGATATCACCAACCTTTCGCGCAAGCAAATGCTAAAGTATCGCACCAAAATCCAACTGATATTCCAAGATCCGTATTCCAGCCTTCCTCCGCGTATGACGATAGGCAACATCATCGCCGAAGCGGTGAGAGTGCATAAAATCGTTCCCAAGGAACAGGTTACGTCTTACGTGTTGGACGTGATGAAAAAGTGCGGCTTGCAACCGCAGTACTACGATCGTTACCCGCACGAGTTTTCCGGCGGTCAACGCCAGCGTATTTGCATTGCGCGCGCATTGGCGGTCAATCCGGAATTGGTCATTTGCGACGAACCCGTTTCGGCTTTGGACGTTTCCATTCAGGCGCAAATCATCAACCTCCTAAAGGAACTTCAAAACAAGTTGGGGTTGACGTATGTGTTCATTTCCCACGATTTGTCGGTTGTAAAGTACATTACCGACAACATCTTGGTTATGTACCTCGGTAACATGATGGAACTGGGCGATACGGACGATTTGTTCGATAATCCGTTGCATCCCTACACCAAGGCGTTGTTCTCCGCCGTTCCCGTACCCGATCCGGACGTCAAGCACGAACGTATCATACTTTCGGGAGATATTCCTTCCCCCGCAAATCCGCCCAAAGGGTGCAAATTCCACACTCGTTGTTCGGAATGTATGGATGTGTGCCGCTTCAAAGAGCCGCAGTTTATCGAAGCCACGCCCAATCACTTCGTTGCGTGCCACTTGCACAACCCTGAAGTTATGGCAAATTTGAGCAAGTATTCCGAAGAATATCAGGAAATTTTGCGCAAGGAAGAGGAAGAGCGTTTGGCTGCCGAAGAAAAGAAACACAAACACACCAAAAAGTAGAGTTGCTTTGCCAACGTTGTTAGCACGATCATGAAAAAGAAAGACAAACCTCCAAAAAAAGAATACGTCGACGACGGCCACACCATATACAGTATGGACGGGCTTAACCCCGATGCCGACGCGGGAGAAAAAAAAGAGCGCACCAAATTGCAAAAAAAAGAATTTTGGGCAGCGGTCAAGGCAGGCTTTGCGGTTTTCTTCCCCAAATTTTTGATGGTGGTCGGATGTTTTTCATTGGTTGCGTTGCTTTTGTACTTTTGGCTGAAATAGCAATGCAAAACTTAAACGGCCCGTTTCTGTCGTATATGACAAATAATAACGCAAAATCGCGGCAAACGCCGCTTTTGATAACATAAAACGCCACAAATGCAACGCTTTGGCATTGCAATTGTGACTAATCAACAAACTGTAAGAACAAAACGAACAAGATAATTGAGCGTTTCGTGCTTAAACAAGAAGGTAGACTATGAACAAAAAGACTTTATCCATAACGTTGTTGGCTGTCGTGTGCCTGCTCACTCTTTTGGGGGCGGTTGCATGTTCGGTTGTTCCGAGCCAACAAGAAGGCGGATTGGAGCGCAGCGACATACGATTGGTTCAAAGCGAACTAAAATTCACCGCCGAGCAACAACTTTCTCGCATCAAGGCAGAGTATTTACTTAAAAACAAAGGATACAAAGATACCGACCAAGTTGTCGTTATGGTATCCGGCAAAAACAAAAGCCTTTCAGAGAGGTACAACGATACCGGCAAAAACGGAAATTTGGTGGAATACGTCAAATCCCAAGAAGGTCAAGCGTACGTAAGCCAAATCGAGTCCGAGCAAGCGGAACTTATCGACCAATTGACGGCACTCGGCTATGTCGACGAGGTTGTGTACACCTATTCCACAATCACCAACGCCGTTGCAATCAAAACGTCCTACGGTAACGTTGCAAAAATAGGCAAAATGGCTTCGGTAAAAAGCACGATGCTTTCCGATACGTTCAATCGTCCGCAATCGACCTCCGCAGGAGATGCTTCGGCAATCGTAAACGCGGTGGATATCTATCCGACGGGTATCTACAATTCCTCGTCGGTCAAGTACACGGGCGTGGGAACGGCAGTTGCTATTTTGGACAGCGGCTTCGACATCAGCCACGAAGTGTTTTCCAAAATGCCCAACTGCACCGAGGACAAACTGCTTATCAACAAAAATATCGTAGAGGACAAGTTGTCCCTGACGCAAGCGGCAAAACATACGGCAAATTTGAAGGGTTATAACGTCTATAACAACCTAAAAGTGCCTTTTGCTTACGACTATGCGGACAAGGACTACGACGTTTTCCCTCACGATTCCGAACACGGAACGCACGTTGCCGGCATTATCAGCGGACAATCCGACACAATCACGGGTATTGCAATCGATTCTCAATTGGTGCTTCTTAAGGTGTTCCCGGATTTGGACGACGGCGGTAAAACAGAAGATATTTTGGCGGCATTGGAAGATGCTGTTTTGTTGAACGTCGACGCAATCAATATGTCGCTCGGTTCTTCTTGCGGATTCAGCACCGAACACGATAACGAAAATCTTAACCGTATCTACCGCAACATATCCAACGCGGGCATAAGCCTTATCACCGCGGCAAGCAACAGCTACAGCGCAGGTTTCAGCGGAGAGCAAGGCAACACCAACAAAGTTACCAACCCGGATTCCGGCACGGTAGGTTCGCCCTCCACGTACTATGCGGCTTTGTCCGTTGCTTCCATCAGCGGAACAAAAAGCAGATATATCGTTGCCAACGGCGAGCAAACGTTCTTCTTCAAAGAATCCAACTCCTTGGCAGGCAAGGAAAACGATTTCTACGATGAACTTAAAACCATTTTGAAAGCCAACGGCTACACGGACGCTCAATTGGCAAACGGCGTGGAATTGGACTACGTAACAATCCCCGGCGTAGGCAGAGCGGCAAACTACCTAGGCTTGGACGTAAAAGGCAAAGTTGCGTTGGTGGAACGCGGCTCCAACACCTTTGAAGAAAAGGCGGCGGCAGCCAAAAACGCCGGTGCGGTTGCCTGCATCATCTACAACAACATCGACGGCGACATTCTTATGTCGATGGGCAAAACCGACCACATTCCCACAATATCCGTTTCCAAGGACGACGGCAGACAACTTGCCAAAAAGTCTAGCGGCAAAATGAAATTCAGTTGGGACTATCAGGCAGGTCCGTTCATGTCCGACTTCTCCAGTTGGGGACCGACTCCCTCGCTGGAACTCAAACCGGAAATCACGGCGCACGGCGGCAACATTTTGTCGTCCGTACCCGGCAACAAGTACGACGAACTTAGCGGAACGTCCATGGCAACGCCCAACCTTTGCGGAATCATCGTTCTTATTCGTCAGCACCTTCGCGAAAGCTACCCGGACTACACTTGGCAACAAATCAACAACTTGGCAAACCAATTGTTGATGTCCACGGCGACCATTATCCTAAACGAAGAGGGCAACCCTTATTCGCCGCGTAAACAAGGCGCAGGACTTGCAAGTTTGTACAACGTAGTCAACTCCAAAGCCATCATAACAGTGGACGGAAAGGACCGCACCAAGTTGGAACTCGGCGACGATCCTATGGAACGGGGTGTTTACGAAATGAACTTCAATGTCGTCAACCTTTCGGATACACCCGTTTCCTACAACGTATCCATGATAGGTATGACGGAAAGTGTTTCCACGTCGGACAAGAACTTCGTATCCGAAACGCCCTATATTCTTTCCCAAAACTACGTAACGGAAATTGTCGGCGGCAAAGGAACTTTGGATAACGGCAAAGTTACCGTTGAACCAAACAGCCAAGTTGCACTCAAAGTGACTTACACGTTGAGCGAAGAGGACAAAGAGTACATCCGCACGTCGTTCCCCTACGGAATGTACGTGGAAGGCTTTGTAAAACTTACGGCGGTAGACGAAAACGAGATCAGCCTAAACGCTCCGTTCTTGGCGTTTTTCGGCGATTGGTCCAAGGCTCCGCTGTTTGACAAAACCTACTACGAAGTGGAAACCGAAGCGCACGACAAGTCTATCGACGACGAAGACAAAATCAAGGCGGACTACTTTGCAACCACTCCGTACGGCTCCTACTACTACAACTACATCATTCCTCTCGGCACGTATTTGTACGACATAGACGAAACGCGTTACGACGCAATCCCCGCAACCGAGGAACATGCTGCGCTTTCCAACGTGCTTGGCTCAATCGACGGTATTTCCGCCGTATATGCGGGACTGCTGCGTTGCGCAAAGGAAATGCACTTCACGATAACCGATTTAACTACGGGAGAAGTGGTTTACGACTACACCGACTACGACGCGCAAAAATCTCACAGTAACGGCGCAACGCCATTGCCGTATTACGAGTTTTTGAAAGTCAAATCTCAAAGTTTGCAATTGATAAACAATCGTCGTTATCAATTCAAAATGCAAGGCAAGTTGGACTACGAAAACGACGGAACGGACACCAACGTTCGCAACAGTTTCACGTTCAACTTCACAATGGACGACGAAGCGCCGATTATCAAGGCGGCAACCTACGAAAAGGTTTACGACAAGAACCTCAAAAAGGACCGCTACTACGTCTATTTGACGGTGTACGACAATCACTACGTACAATCCATAACGCCCATTTTGTTCACATCCAGCCGCTCCTACACGTTCCTGACCGATAATCCGATTCCGGTCTACGGCGAAAAGGGCAGCGACACGACGGTAAAAATAGAAATTACCGACCTTTTGGACGACATCGGATACGACGCAGTCATCAACAGTGCGTTGGCTTTCTCGGTGGACGACTACGCGCTTAACAGCAACATCTTCTTCTGTCAACTTCCGGGAACTAACGGCAACTTTAAGTTTACAAAGAACGGTGAACCGGACGGCACGGATATGGTAATTTTATCCGTGGACGAAGGCGAAATTGTAGACCTTACTCAATATCTCTCCACAACGGATAAGAACGTCGACGAAAACAAAGATTACCTCAAACACCTCGTTTGGACGTCCTCCAACGAAGAAGTGGTGGAAGTCAACGGCGGTCAAATCAAAGCCAAAAAGCCCGGTAAGGCAACAATCATTGCCAAAGAGCAAATGGATTTGCGTCAAGCCGTGCTTATCGTAAACGTTCGAGAAAATAGCAAAAACGCGCAAGTCGCGGAAGTTTCGGAAGATCAACCGATGCTTGCCGCAAGCACAAGCGATTCGCTGGAAGCGGCAAGATTTGCTTATTTCGATACGGAATTTGCATATTCCCGCGCGGCGCAAACCAGCGAAATCGGCGCAACGGGCGATCGTAAGTTCCTCAACTCCATGGGAACGGTCGGTTTGTATCCCGGCGAAAAAATCAAGTTGTACTACGAGATTAAACCTTGGTACGTAAAAGACAACTACGAGTATTCGTTTGAATCTCTTCGCCCCGACGTTGCAACCGTGGACGAAAACGGCGTCGTTACCGCGCTGAAAGAAGGTGACGTAACCATTCGTCTTAACATCAAAGGCTCTAACATCGCGGCAAGAGTGGAACTTTCGGTAAAAAGCGAGTTCGTAATCGAAAACCGAATGTTGGTGGCATACAAGGGATTGGGCGGCGACGTTGTAATCCCGGATGACGAAGGTATTCTGTACATAGGCGCGTACGCGTTCTGTTTGTACGATACGGATAACACCGTCGAACTGCCGGAAGACGACTACGACGCAAACAAAATTCCTTCCTCCAACACGACGGTGACTTCGGTAGTCATACCCGAAGGCGTTGAAGAAATTCAAAAGTACGCTTTCTACAACTGCACGGGGCTTCGCTCCGTAGTGCTGCCTAAGTCGCTCAAGTTTATTCGCGAATACGCCTTCTACGGCGACGAATCTCTGTCTAGACTGTACGTAAACGGCGCGGTTGTCAAAACAACCGATTCCGAAGCAAGCGCTTACTATAACGGCGAAACGCTAAAAGACGGATATCGTCTTAACGGACAATATATCACGACCAATGGCGATTTTGTTGTAAAACAATCGTACTCGGACTACAAAGGATTTGCGCAAACGGAAACGCAAGTCGTGGCTCGTAGAGCGTTCTCCGGATGTAAGTTGTTGGATAGCGTAGACCTTTCCAAAATCTATGCCTTGGGCGAAGCCGCGTTTTACGGTTGCCAATCATTGTCCTATGCGGATTTGTCCTCGCTGCGCAACACAGGCAACTTGGCTTTCAGCAAATGTTCTTCGCTGGAACAAGTTACACTTGTAAAAGACACAAAACTTTCCGAAGCAATGTTCTCTTTGAGCGGACTCGCTTCGGTGGATGTTTACAACGAAAACTGCGATATTCCGCGTTTCTGCTTCACCAACTGCGAAAAGCTTACAAAAGTAACTTTGCACGGCGATTTGGAAACTATCGGCGAAGGCGCATTCAGCGAATGCCCCGCCCTTACGGAAGTTCACTTTGACGGAAAAGTTAACGTAATCGGCAGACAAGCGTTCTTCCGCGATACGGCCTTAACTTCGATAACGTTGCCAAACAATCGCGTTCAAATCGGAACTTATGCGTTTTGTCAATGCACAAAACTTGCGGAAGTCGTTCTTGCTCCCGAAACGGTGCTGGTGCAAGCATATAGCCCCGTAGGTAGCGACGACGTTCACAATCAAGATAACGCGGTCAATCCCGCTGCATCCGGATATGCTTTCCAAGAAACGGCAATTTCTTCGTTCAGAGTTTTGGGCGGCAACAACTACACGGTCAGTGCCGACGGCAAGTTGCTTCTTTCCGACGGCGGAAAAACAATAGTGCTGGCGGCAACGTCGGCATCCTACGGCGATTACACCTTGCCTAGCGGTATCACGGCGGTGGCTGACGGTGCGTTCTCCGGAACGGACATAACGTCGCTCACCGTTCCCGACGGAGTAAAATCCATCGGTGCGTATGCCTTTGCAGGATGCTCCAAACTTACAACGGTAACATTGCCTGCAACCCGCGGAATCAGCATCGGAAGTTACGCGTTCTACGGATACGAACTTGTTGGCAATCAAAACGTTGCGGCGTACACTCTTACAAGCGTTTCCAACTTGGATAAAGCCGTGTCCGTCGGTAACTACTGCTTTGCGGCAACGGGTATCACGGACGTAAACATCGGCGCTGACGCATTCGTCGGCGAAGGTGCGTTCTTCAACTCAAAAGTTCAACAAGTTTCAATCGGAGCAAACGCAAGTTTCGGCTTGGGTGCGTTCCAAAACTGCATGTCGCTAACAACCGTAAACATGCCGGACGAAGGCGGTGTTTACTTCGGTAAAGTGTGCTTTGCCTACGACTCGGCACTACGCACAATCGATTTGTCCAAAGTCGGCACTTCCGAAAAATTGGGCGTAATCGAAGCACAAACGTTCTACGGTTGCACGTCCTTGCGTCGCGCCGACCTTCAAAACGTCAAAGCCGTCTATGCAAATGCTTTTGGCGATTGCGGCTCTCTTGGCTACATCAACATCCCCAATGTGGAACACTTGGGCGAAGGCGCATTTGGCAAATACAGCCAGTACGGCAGCGGTCCGGAAGTTCAATCGGTAACGCTTCCAAACACGCTAAAAGTTATGGAAGACAGTGTGTTTGCAGGCTGCGCGTACTTGGAAGAAATCGTAATTCCTTCCTCGGTAACTCAATTCGGCAAACAAATGTTTGCTTACTGTACGTCGCTCAAAAAGGTTACGCTTCCTTCCAATTTGAAAAATTTGGGCGAATACACGTTTGCAGGCTGCACATCGCTTGAGGAAATCAACCTTGCCGACGTGGAAACCGTTGGGGCGTACTGCTTTGCGGCGGACGGAGCATTGACCGACGTTCATCTTGATAGCCTCAAGTACGTCGGAGAAGCAGCGTTCGGCTCCAGCGGAATAAAATCCGTAAACGCTCCCAACCTTGTGGAAATTGCAACTTACGGATTTTTGGGAACACCCGTTACCAAATTCACTGCTCCCGTTTTGGAAAAAATCGGCAATCAAGCATTTGTCGGTTGCGGTGAACTGACCGAGTTCACGTTCTCTGTGTATATCACTCACGTGGGCGACGCCGTATTCTACGGATGCGACAAACTCAAAGCGTTCAACTACCAAGTCGGTTCGTCCGTATTCGAGGACGGCACAGTCAACTCCTACGCACGTATCGACGACGGAGTGTTGTACACCAAAATGGCAAACGGCAAGTATCAACTTGCATCCGTTCCTGCCGATAAGAACGTCATCGCGTTGGAGGTTTCTCCCGAAACGGTGCATGTTCAAACATACGCAGGCAACGCAAACACTCACGTCCGCGCGATAGTTTTCCCGGACGGATTGGAAAGCATTGCCGCTCACGCGTTCGATAAGTACACGAACCTCATCAGTGTGGAATTCCGCACCGAAACAGCTCCGATTTTGGAATCGCAGTACGACAAATCTTCCAAACTTGCCGAAACGGCTCCCGGATACGGACTGTTGCACAATCAATTTAACCTGTTCGACACCGAACTGTACTACCACAACTTCATCGGATTGCTCGGTTCGTTTGAGCCTATCTCGATGGTACTTCCCGCAAACGCAACGCTTTATGGCTACGACGCGGTAACTTACGAAGGCTACTTCGGAAAGGTTGCCAACGCCAAACGCAGCAATTACGTGGCAATGCAAAGCGCAATGCGCAACTTTATTGCAGGCGTGGAAAAAATCCAAAACATTTCGGTAATAACGCTTGGCGACGCTAACCTAATCGACGACACGATTACGGCATACAACGCAATCAATCAAAACTACGCCGACTACGGTTACACGCAAGCACAATGGCAAAATATGTATCTTGTTGCAAAAACGGCGCACAACACGCTTAACGAACTTCGCTTGGATGCGGCAACGATGCAAGTCAAACGTCTACAAGCAAAAATTTCGGCATTGCCCACAACCTTCAACGTTGTCAACTTTGCCGCATTGTCCAAACAAATCGCCGATATCAATTCGGAATTGGCGGAACTGAAACAAGAAGAAAAACAACTGCTGGATATGACGACGTACAACGCGCTTATGAACTCCTACAACGCTTATCGTCAGTCTTTGTCCGAACAAGTCGATTCCATCATCGGCGAAAGCAGCGGCTCGGCAGCATCTGCAATGGCCGCTTTCGCAGGGCTGGGATTGGTTGCGCTGGCGTTCAAACGCAAGGCATCGATGTGAGGTGACAAAATGAAAAAACAAACAATAGTCATAATCGCGCTTTGCCTTTGCCTAACGCTGATGTTGGCGGCGTGCAGTGCAACTGCCGAAGACAGAATAAGCCAACTTCAATCGGCAACCAGCGCAACAACGATAACTTCGGAAATAACGGTAACCGACGGCGGCGTGCAAGTTTATAGCCGTCAAAAGGTTGCCACGATAGACGGTGAAGAAGCAACGGTGCAAGTTACCGTAACCGAATTGGGCGATAACTTCGAAATGACCACCGAAACCGACGACTACGATTCCACAAAGCAAGTCGAAACCGCTTTGCCCGTAAACCTTACGGCGCAAAACGTTCAACTTACCGTCCTGACGGAAAACGGCGCGGAATTTTTGGTTCTTCAACAAAACGCAGCCGAAGCAATCAAAGCCAACGGCTTCGGTGTTGCCGGCGACGTTACCGTAAAATGTACTTACAGCGGAAAAACGCTTACGAATATCTCTTTTGAGTACGTAACCGACGGACAATTGAGCGTAAGCGTAAGCTATGCCTTTGGCTATGAAGGAGGCAACAATGACTAAAAGAATTTTATGTATGCTTCTTTGCGTGTGCGTGGCGTTTTCCTTGGTTGCTTGCAATCCGGATACGCCCACACCGCAACCCACAAAGTTGGATGCTCCCACGGGAGTGGAAGTTTCCGACGACGGACTGATTTATTGGGACAAAGTTAAAAACGCAACCGGCTACGTGGTGTACGTAAACGGTGCGGATTATCAAACGGAAGACAACAACTATCAAGCGGACTCCTCGGAGAATTTCGAGTGCTACGTGGTAGCAACGGCGGAAGGCTACGAGCAATCCGATCCGTCCGAAACGGTCAAGTTCTACGCTTCCACCGAGCCGGTCACCCCGGAAGAAACGGTAACGGTGTCGGTCGGCGGCGGTACGGAAGTCAAAGGTCTTGTCGGCGCAACGTTAAATTTGACGGTTTCCGTTCTCGGAACGGACAACAAGTCGGTAACTTGGTCAGTGGAAAGCGGCAGCGAGTACGTAACCGTTGACGGCGGCGTCGTTACCGTAACAAAAGCACCTACGGAAAATCAGGAAGTTACAATCAAAGCCGTTTCCGTTGCCGATTCTTCCGCGTATGCGATTCGCAAAATAACGATTGCGGCAAAGCAACAACTTACTCAAGCAATGTTGGATGCCTTCAAGGGCGTCAAAAAAATCGGCTTCGAAGGTTACGTTCTTATCGATTTGTACACAAACGATGCGGAAAGTGCCTATTATCGCACCTACACCAACGTGATTAAAACCGCGGCGGACGGCGAACGCTGGTATGCCGAGTACGAAAATTCAACTGGTGCAAAATCCGGCTTGTACATTCGTAATCGTGACGGCATTGCTTGCCAAGTGGGGCTAAGCCTCACCAACGACGAGGAATATTTCCCCGTAACCGACAACAACGACGTCGTTGCTTGGAAGGACGCCGGTTTCTACAACAACCTGGACGGACTTAAAGTGTCCGACTTCGAGTTTAACGCCGAAACTTGGCGCTATGCCTACAAAGGCTCGGACGCAACGTTTGCAAAACGTATGGTTGCAAGTGCCAATCCCTACGATTTTGTCCCCACCTGCATCGAACTGATTTTGGAAGAGGGGCAGGTTGCGGGATTCTACTCCAAGGCACGTGCCGACTACGGCGTGGCGGAAGGTTACAAAGCAATTCAAAGCATGTTCGTGGCAATCGACACTGCCAACACGGTAACCGTTCCCACCTTGGAAAAATACAGTCACGAAGACGCTCACGACAAATTGACTGCGGCAATCGCCAATATGAAAAATTTGTCCAGTTACAAAGTGGATTTCTACGAAGAAACCACAGCGTATGCAATTCGTTCTCAAAAGGGCTTTGAAGAAACGATAACGGCGGATCAATGCTACTTCCAAACCTACACGATGGCTTCCGACCGCTTTGGCAACACCAACAAGAGTTTTGAGAACTCGGAAGTTTATGCGTACAAAAAGGTTAACGACAATTTGTACAATCACTGCGTAAAAGAGGACGATAAGTTCGATCCTAGGCGCGCATATGCGGCGGATTTCTCCAAAGCAAAGCCTTCGTTCCAATTCGCGGCGGAATTGTTCCGCAAGTGCGTGACGGACGAAGTTAGCGGAACAAGCATTTACTACGTGGATTCCGTGATGAGCCAGGTTGCAACAACCTGGTATAAGGGTGTCGGCACAGATTTGCCGATGTACGGAATTTACGCGCAGGAAGGTTACGTGGGTACGACTTCCACACTTCCTTACGTAATCGTTCGCGACGGTTACATCATCGAAGCAGGCTTCTACTTCTACATGGGCGTTATGTACGGCGGAGTTCAAATCACCTATTCCGAGTTTAATACCGCAACCGCTCCGGAAGAAGTTACGATAGAAACCCCCCGTCAGGTTCCGAATTCTTGGAGTCAGCTTACGATTGTGGAATCCGCAAACGACGGAAGCACCGTTTCCGATGTGGAACACAACGCAGCCGCGTATTTGACGACTTTCTTCGGCAGTCAACAAGTCGCATCTCAATTGCCGTTCTTCGGCAACGTTTTGGGCGATTGCTACGCTCTCGGCAGAACGGAAATGCGCATTCCCACAGGTCAAGGTCGCTCGGTAAACACAATCAGATTGTGGTACGACGTGGAATTGGACATAGACGGAACTCTTAAGACCTCTTTTGATGCAATCGAAAACTATTTGGTCGAATCAGGCTTTACCAAAGACAACAACGGTGTGTACGCAAAGGGAACTATTCGCGTGCAGCCGATAGATTCACAACTAGACCTATTCATCTTCGTGTGGGTAGGATAATAAGGAGAAGAAGGTATGAAATCAACAACGAAGACACTTATGATTTTCGTATTTGCCGTTATCCTTTCGATGAGCCTCATCCTTGTGGCATGCACAGGCAATCAAGGCTCTTTCATCATCACGGCAAACACGACGACCGTGTCGGCAGATAAGCCCGTCACGATCAACATCCCGAACTACACGTCGGATAAATACGAACTTACCGTGTCCGATTCCACTTTGGTTGCAATCGAAAACGGCGAGTTGAAGGTAATCGGCAACGTTACGCAAAACACAACCGTAACGGTAACGGCAACGCTCTTGTCCGATCCCTCGGTGACCGCAACAAAAACGTTTACGGTAATTGCTTCCAAAGCGCAACAAACCATTGCAGTTCAAGCAGGCGTGGAAGAAGCGCAATTGGGCGCAAAGATTCGTTTCTTGGTGACCGTTTCGGATGGTGGCGAATACGTGCTGACCGCCGATAGCGATGTTTTGAGCTTCAACGGAAACGAAGCGGTGGTGGTAAAAGACGTTCAACAAGCAACCGTGGTAACGGTTACTGCAACGTCCAAAACCGACGCTAACGTAAAATCTACCTGCACGATCACCATTAAACCCAAAACACAACCCGCAACAAAAATCACAAGCAAACCCGATAGTTACGAAGTTACCGACAAAGCGGCAGTCAACGTGGCAATCTCGGTAAACACGGGCGAAGATTACACGGTCACTCTTTCCAAAACCGACGCGGTACTTGCTTTCCGTAACGGCGTTTTGAGCATCGTTGATCCTGTCGACAAGGATCAAAACGTTGTTATGACCGTAACAACCGTAGGAGAAAACCCCGTAACCGAAACGGCAACGTTCGTTATCAAGGCAAAAACCCCGCAAATCGGAATCACGATGCTTGTGGATAAAAACGAAATCGGCGAAGGCGAACAAGCAACCTTCACGGTAAACGTTCTCAACAGCGTAAACACCGGCTACAAGTTGGAAATTGTCAGCTCCAACGCCGCTGTCGTCAGCTTGGAAAACAACGTGATGACGGTAAACGCCGACAAAATCGTAACCGATACATATGTTACCGTAAAAGCGACAGCCGAAGCGGACAAAGCGGTTTACAAAACAATCAGCATTTTCGTTCGCGCTCCCAGAAAGGCGGGCTCGGTAACAGGTTTGAACGGAATCGTTCTTAACCAAGATAAAATCTCGGCAATCGGCAACTCCAACATCACCGTTTCCGGTATTTTGGAAGACCACTACGAAGACTTGGTGAACGAAACCGACGACTACAACTCCTACGATATGACCGTAAAAATGTCCGACGGGGCTTGGAACGGCAGTTGGAACGCAAAACTCAGCGAAAAAGAACTGGAAGATCTCGGAATAGATGCGGCAGACTACAAACCCATCGTTGCAACCGACGTATACAGACGCGGCGAAGTCTCCGGCAAAAAACTCGGCTCGCAAGACCTTCACTACTACGTTCAAAAGTATGTTGGATTGGACAACAAAGTTGCAAACAAAGTCGTAAAAGACTACAGGAGCCAACCCCTCTATTGGGAAAATCAACACTTGTGGAACCACTTGGGCAGCATCGACGTCAACAAACTCAACTCGGTTGTGGATAGCGAATTTGTGACGAAATACGGCTACGATTCCACCAAGTACGCGGCATTCAAGTACACCTACTCGATTACGGCTGCAAAAGAGGAAGAAGATCCGGAATTGTTGTTCCTCACCTATTTGGCATTCAGCCTCACCCCGATGCTTTCGGATACGCTTATGAACGTATACGTAATTTGCGATGCTAACGGCGTTGTAGGACTTGTGGGACAAACTTACGTCAACATCACCTACCAAGCGTCGGAAAGCGCAACCGCAACGCCCACTCCCATCGCGCGCGATTACACGATCGTCAACGTCAAGTTCAGCGACGTGGGAACAACCGTTGTGGAAGATCCCGCTCCGTACACGATCAACAAATCCGACGTGTTCGAAGAACAAGCCTACACGGCTTTGGAAACGGCTCTTGCCGATATCAAAGGTTTGACCAACTACACCTTCAAAGCAGTGGACACAACAACTCGTCAGCCGCAAGCAAGCGAGAGTGACTACACCAACAGCGGAACGGGAAGTTCCACTTCTCAAACGGCACTTTTGGCAGGCAGTGGTTCGTTCGGTAGAGACGAAAGATCGGAAACCGGCACGGTCGGAACGGTCGGCTACGTTACCGAAGAAGGCATCGTGATGGCTGTAACCACCAAGTACCAACAATACGACAGCAATCCGTACCACACCAAATACAACGGCTACAAGCAAATGCAAACAGGCGAAAACGCCTACTACGAACGCTTCAACTACAGTTACGACAACGCCGCTCTTACCGGCGTTCAACGTCTTCCCGGCTTGCTCACAAGCATTATCCCGCAGTTCAACCTCGCTCCGGAAATTTTCGAGTGGGTTGGCAGCAGCAAGGATCCCGCAACCGGCAAAACGCTTGCAACGTTTGAACTTCGCGATGCAAACGCAACCAAGGAAGCTGCAAAACAGGTTTCCATGTACAACTATGTGTCCAGTGCCGAAAGCAGCATAACCAGAAAGATGACCGTAACGGTAACGTTGGACGGCAAACTTTATCAAACCGAGTATCCGTACGGAATCAACGACGGAACTTACCAAGGTTACGTAACCACAACCTACACCAAACTCGGCACTACAACCCTTCCGGAAGGCGCGTTCGATAACTACGTTCCCAGAGTAATTTCCGAAAACTGGAAAGACTTTACAATTCCCGATTACTACTACCTGCACACCTCTCGTTGCGAAGCGTACGGTTGCAAACAACCCGACGGAACGTACGACCACAGCGCTCACACAAAGACTGCCGATTACGTTCTTCAAGCAATCTACGGCGAAGAATGGACCAAAATCCCCACCTACAAAGATTTTAGCGACATCTTTACCGATAACGTGTTCGGACCTTGGTACAACGAGTTGGAAAAAGCCGGCGGCGAATACGCTCCCATAATGAAGCTTACCGCTCGCAGTGAAGAAAAGGACGAAAACAGTCGTTTGACCGAAGAACAATACAATGCTTTCTACAAAGCGTTTGACGATTTGTTCATCACCAAGTACGGCTTTTCCAAGTCCAAAAATAACACCGATACCAGCGGCGGAGAAAGCGGTTTGAGCGATATAGATATCACGTATATCAACGGAAGCGTGATGGTGCGTATCAACAACAACCACACCGCAAACTTCTTCATCACTTTCTATCGCACCGGCGATTGGAAACTGAAATAGTCGCAAAGAACAAAAGTAAAATGCTAAAAGCGGGTTGCTTTTCGGCAACCGAAACATCTCAGCCGAGCGGTTTCGTTCGGCTGAAATGATTATTCGGAGCTATATTTGCAAAACGATTTGTTCGGGCAAAAAACGTGGCTTTTTGCCTTTGAAGCTCGGAACAAATTTATCTATGAGAGGAAAAACCTAATGAAAAAGTATGCAATTTTGGCATTCTTGCTTATATTTGCGCTCTCGGCAGTGCTGGTCGGTTGTCAGGATACACCCGAGCCGACGCCCACTCCGCCCGCTCACGTATGCAACCACAAGTGCGACGTGTGCGGAGGTTGCAAGGACGCGTCCTGCAACGAACCGGAATGCGCAAACAAATGCCCGGGGCACGATACGCCCGCGCCGCAACCCAAAATTGCGGTGTCGGCATCCGTTTCCGAGTTGACGCTCAAACGGGAAGAAGTTGCCACCTACGATTTTTTCGGTTTGTTTTACGTTTTCAGCGACACGGAGCAAATCACCGTCACAAGTGAGATGCTTTCTCCCGTGCAAGCGGACGCAGACGAGTTTACGTTAACTTGCACCTATCAGGGCGTTTCCGCAAGCGTAAAGGTTATCGTAACCGATCCCGTAGTACAGGTTATCGCATCGTCGCAGCAAATTACGCTTACAAGCGACCAAGTTAACGGGTATGACTTTCTTGCGTTGTTTACGGCAATCGAGGACGGCAAAATCGTCAATTTGAGTGTTCGCAACATTCAAAGCGACGTGGCTTCCGATCCGGGAACGTACCGCATAACCGCAACGTACAAAACTGCGTCCGCAACAGTAACGGTGGTGGTTCGCAACAAGGTCACCGTAACGGCGGTTCGCTCGGTAAAAATAAAAGATACGGAAGTTGCCTCGTACGACTTCACTCAATTGTTCTTCATCAACCGTAACGGTAAAAAAGTCACCGTGACCAAACAATATTTGGATTTGTCCGAACTTGTGGAATCGGGCAGTTGCACCGTTTCCTGCACGTTCGAAGGCATAACGGCGGTTGCCGAGGTGGAAATCGTTCCCACTGTGTATTCGGTAACGTCGGCGGTCGACACGGTAACGATTCACTACGCGGCGGTGGAAGACTACGACTTTTGCGCTTTGTTTACGGCAAGCGTGGACGGTGTTCCCGTCACCGTAACCAAAAGCATGTTGTCCGGCGAAGTTAAATCTGAAATCGGGCAGTATCAACTTACCGCAACTTGCGGAAAGGCAAGCAAAACAATCACGATTGTCGTTTCTCAAAACCACGACGTCGTAATTTTGCCGGCATACGACGGCTTTGTACTTAACGTTGCCGACGTTGCCGATTTCGACTATACCACGCTGTTTTGGATGTATGTCGACGGGCGTTCGGCAAAAGTCACCGCCGAGATGGTGGATAGTTCTGCCGTCAAAGCCGAAGCGGGCAAGTACAATGTGATTTTGCGTTTCCAAAACGAAACGCGCGTAGACGAACACACAATGCAAATCACCGTGTCCGACCAAGACACGGTAACCGTTGTTTGCCAAGATACCGTCGTGTATCCCAACGGCGCGGAGTTGGATTTGACGCAATTGTTCGTCGTAACGGATAACGGTAAACCCGTAACCGTCACTGCGGATATGATAAGCGGCAAAGTGGACTATTCCCAAGAGGGCGAAAACCTTATCACACTTACATACAAGGGCAAAACCTACGAGGCAAAGGTGGAAGTGCGCAGGGGCGTAACCATCACTCCCAAAGCCGAAGTGATAGAAGTGCGCGTAGGCACGGACAAGCGCTACTACGACTTTTCGTCGGATTTCGTCGTGCTTATCAACGGATTTCGCTTTGTAAACATAAACGCGTTTTTGGACGTTTCCGCCGTAGACTTTACAACCGTCGGCAGTTATACGGCAACACTGACGATAAAGTACAACTCAAGCGGTGCTACTCTTGCGGGAGCAAACTTCACCGAAACAAAGGCGTCGATAGTTTACAAAGTCGTTGCCAACGTTGCCGAAGTCGGCGTAACGGAAGATTTGGTCAAGTTGACCGTCGGAACGTCATCTTTCGACCCTTCGTCCAACCTGTACGCAGTAATCAACGGCTACAATCAGTCCTTTACGGATAAACCCGATTACGCCGATTCCATAACCTGCTATTACAAGGTTATCGGCAGCATAGATTTTGCCACACCGGGCATTCAAACGGTAACAATCGAACTGTACGTGGACGGTCCGTCCGCAGCGCCGAAAATCCTAACCTACAACGTGTCCGTTTCCCCGGACGTGGTTATAACCGCTTCGGACAAAATCGTGTTCACGGGCGATACGTTGTATCCCACCGATTTGTTCACGATAACCGAAAACGGGCAGTCCGTCGACGTGGATATATCCATGATAAGCGGAAAGGCGGATTTGTTTACCCCCGGAACCTACACGCTGGTTGTAAGTTACAAGGGCGTGGAAAAGACCATAAATGTTGCCGTTTTGGACAAAGCGCTTATTGGCACGTATAAAACCTCGTTGACCACCATTCCGCAGGAAGGCTTTGAGGACGATGAAGGTTACGTCGAAGAGGGTACTGCCGGTCAGGCAATAGGAGATATGATTGTTTCTCGCGAAGGAATAATCGTCAACGGTATCTTGGCAACGGAATTTACCGTTATCGACGTAAACCACATGACGTTGACCTTTGGCAACAATCGATATGACATGACGTGTGCCGACGGAATAATCGTGCTTGTTCCCCAAAATCCATATCGTTCGGCGTACTCCGACAGAATGCGCCCGCTGGTATACTTTAACGGCGACGTGTACAAAATCGGCGCATGCATCACGCTGGACTCGGGCAAAGAATCGGCGTTGACGGCACAATACAACTGCACGTCAATATTCCTAACCAGAGCAACCGATTTGGCATCCGGCGCAAGAACTTGGTACGGTTTGTCGGTAAGAGTCGGTTACATGAATTCCGACTACACCTACACGGTCGCATTCGGGAAAGCCATTTTGCCTGCGGACGTCGTGTTCAAAAGCGGCGAAAGTTTCGAAATGGAATTTAACGGCACGCTGTATAGTGCAACCATGTCGGCGGTAACAAGCGGCAAAATTACCGTTTTGGACAACGTCGGCTACGAGTGGCAAAACAAAAAGTTCACCGGCACGGTGGACGGAAAATCGTCGTCGCTCAAATTCGGCAAAGAGGAAGTCGTTTCCTTTATGCAGGGCAACGCAACGGTGGTAAACAACTATTCCACAAATTACCTAGGCTCTTACGTCAGTAATGCTTACGTCAATCACACAACCGGCGAAGTGTTTGTCTACAAATATAACGACGCGTTTTTCAGTTACAAGTTTTTGCTCAATCCCGACGACGAAACGTTTGTTTTGTTGCCCAAGGATAATCTGTTCGGCTTGTATCGCTTCGGCAACGCGGTGTTATTCCTAGATGGCTACGGCACCGGACACGCCGAGTACGACACTTCGGAAAACAGCCCCGTTCCCATCACGTACCAATTGCACGGCAACGAAGTCGTGTTGACGTTCGGCAAAAATCAGGCGCAATTCGGTCAAACGGCGGTGCTTCAAATTGCCGAACTGCTTAACGTTCTTACCGTAAAGCAATGGGATATAACCGAATACGTGGGCGCGCGCTTTGTCAACGAGTACATTCAAGACGGCGCAATCGTCACCGTGGACAATTTGGAGTACGTAAAGGGCAAAGCCAAGACGGAAATTTATAACAACGTAACCGTCGTAACGCCAAACGGAACCTACACGGGAACGACGCTTAAAAACGCAAAAGTGACCGTAAACGGCAAATCTGTTGCAATGTTGGACGTTTCCAAAGTCGGCATCAATGCCGAAGGTTACCATTTGTTCACGATAACGGTAGAAGTGGGAGGCAAACCGGTAGTAGGCTACTACGCGCTGAGAGTTCTTTCCGATACCTATGCAAGCGATGTGGCGGTTGTCGGAAGTTACACCTCGATAACTACGCCGTCGTTCACATTTGAGGTGGATAAGTACGGCAGAGCAACCGTCGTAAGCGGCGGCAATAAATACAGCGGCTATGCAACTATCGACGGCAAAGCGTTTTTGATGGTAACAAGCGACGGCAACGGCAACAAACTTGTCGGCAAAGGCAAAATGATTGCGCCGAACATCGCGTCGGTGGATTTCAGCGGAGCGTTTTCCGTTTCGGAAATGTTCGCAAGCGTTTCCGGCACAAGTTGGGGCTGCGCAAATGCGGTCATCCGTAAGTACGGCGAAACCTACCTGTATGCGCAATCGGCGGCAGGCATACATCAAATCGTAACCGTAACCGACATCGGAAACAACGAGTTTTCAGTGCATATCTCGAACGGCGACGTTGTCGTTCGTTTCGTAACGCAAAACGATATGGTAAACGGACTTAAAGTTGCCGATAATACTCGCGGCGAATACACGGACAACAACGGCAACACGCTGCAATTGGACGGTTTCGGCAAAGCAACGATAGGCGGCGTAAGCTACGATTGCGAAAACAACGCGCGCAACACCGTCGTGTTTGAAAGAAACGGCGAACTGGTCGTGTACCAAATCAATCGTCAGGCAAAAACCTTTGCCGTTTACGAACTTCAGTTGGACGCAAAGTACTTTGCCGGATTGGAAGTTGCGGCAAAGCACTCCTACACCTGCACGGATTACTCCTACTCGGCAAATACAACCATGTTGTTCTTTGCCGGCGGTAAAGTGGCGTTTGCTTCCACTTCCGACGGTCACGACGACGATGTCGAAAACAACTGCGGCAAGCCGTACGTTCCCGCGTATAAGGACAGCGAAGGCACGTTTGCGGTAAACGGTCGTATCATAACGGTGGAAATCGGCGGACAAACGTTCACCTTCCGCGTAAACGACGTTGTTATGCCCACAAAACTGACCTGCGTTTCCACAACGATGACTGCCACCGACCACGGATACTTCCAAGTCGGCACGGTTTTCGGAATAAGTCAGCAATAACAAGTGCGGAGGCGCGGCAAACGCAGCGCACGACATAATCAAAATTTACGGACGGCTCCCAAAGGTCGTCCGTATTTTTATGCCGATTTGCTTTTTTTTTGTACCAAGCGCCGAGCAAGTCGGCAATTTTGCACGGAATAAAACAAATTAGGAGGTGCAATCAAAAAGTTTGTCAGTCTTTTTGCGGCTTGGGGTATCACGTTGCGGCGCAATTTGGCAAAAAACCGTTTTTAACAAGCGGCAATGTTTTGCGAACGGCATATAGAGATTCGTTCTTGAACACAAATTGCCAAAGGGCGGCTTTTTTGCCATTTTCGGCGCAAAGCGTTTTGCGGACGATTTGCAACGCTCGGGCGAGAATGAAATATTACAATAAAATTTTCGTTTTTTTTGTTTCAAGCCGCTTCAAACAGTTGACTGAATTATTTCAAAGTGATATATTTTTTGCATAAAATGGGATGGGAATCGGTTTTGCTTTCGACAGGTCGGCACGAGGTGTCAGTCGGATGGCAAATTTTCCTTTCCGTTCGCCAAAACGGCGCAACAGACACAACAGAGTAGCTATCAACTTAATCAAACTGAACTGTATCGGTTCACGTTGCGAAAGGCAATTCCAAAAGGGATAGCCTCGTTGCCGTTATGGCAATCGAGTTGATGTGCTTTGCGTTGCGTGCGCCTTTTTTTGTTTTCGGCGCAAAAATCGTTATATTCGGCAAAATTGTTGCAATTTTGTTTCGGTATAAAAATTTAATAGGGAGAAATAACAATGAAGAAAAGCAGATTACTTATAGTACTGTTGATTGTAGCGGTTGTTTGCCTCTCGTTGGTGGCTTGTTCGGAAGAACACACTCACTCTTACGAATGGACAATCGAAACCGCTCCTACAGCCACAACCAAAGGCGTAGCAACAGGTAAGTGTTCTTGTGGCGTCACAACGGCAGTAGCGTTGCCCGTACTTACCGACACTTCGGTTTGGACGGTCGACCAAGCGGCAAGCACGGCAGCCACTTGTCAGGCGGAAGGCTCCACGGTGTATACCTCCGTTTACGGAAAAGTTGCCGTAGCCGAAGCCAAGACCGAGCATAAGTTCGGTAAATTCAGCATAACCACAACGCCCACGGAAACCGTTCCCGGCATTGCCGAAAAGGTTTGCACGGTGTCCGGTTGCGGTCACAAAGAACAACTGGAATTGCCCGTTTTGACGGATAGTTCCTTCTGGACTTTGACCGAAACGGCGGCTTCTCACACGCAAAAGGGCAGCAAGGTGTACGCAAACGCTAGTTACGAACTTTCCGTTACTATCGAGTTGGCTCAAATTGCGCACAACTTCCAAAAGATTGCCGACGAAAAATATCTTAAGTCCAAGGCAACTTGCGAAAGCCCCGCAACCTACTACTATAGTTGCGAATGCGGCGCAAAGAGCGACGAAACCTTCACCGTAGGCACGGCAAACGGCCACGTTTACGGCAGTTGGGCATTGGTCGGCACTCCCACGTCGGAAGCCGGCGCGGAAGCTACTCGCAAATGTTTGGTATGCGGCAAAGTTGAAACCATGTCCGTTCCCGCATTGACGAATACGGAATTTTGGACGGTTAACACTGTTGCATCCACTCACAAGGTAAAAGGTTCTTCCACCTACACCAACTCCGAATACGGATTTGAAGTGGTAGTGGAACTTGCTCTTGTTCCTCACACGTTTGACAAAAAGGTGGAAAGCAGCGAATATCTTGCTCACGAAGCCGATTGCACCCACGCGGCAACCTACTATTATAGTTGCGAATGCGGTGAAGCAGGCGAAAGCACTTTCACCGTTGGCGAAGTGCAACACCAATGGGGCGAAGAATACAGCGTAGTATACGAAAAGATCTATGACTCCGAAGATTGGAGCGCAGAACCTACTTTGGAACCCACGGAATACCACGCTCGCGTTTGTACCGTTTGCGGCGAAGTGGACAAGGATAACAAGGAAAAGCACACCTACGAGGTGACGGAAGTTATCACCCACGCCGATACGCTCGGTAACGGAACGGTTCAAGGCTACTCGGTAGTCGGTAAGCAGGCTTGCTCGGTTTGCGGATACAATAACGGCGAGGAAAAAGCGTACGGCTATATCAACATCGCAAATCCCGAAAGAAGCGACTATACTCTCAAAACTCACGTAGATGCAACTTACGAACAAGCAGGTTACGACGAATACGTCAAAAAAACCGACGAAACGTTCACAGTTCGTATTCCTATCGCAAAATTGGTTGCTCCGTTCGAAAACAAATCCTACAGCCTTATTAACGCCTACTTCAACGACGACGTTCAAACAAGAACAGCGTCCTACACAGATTACAACAGTCTTACTGTGGCAGTGGACGGCAAAGGCGAAGGTTCTGCAAGTATGTTCCCTTTCAACGGCAGCTACAAGTTCACAATGGTGGACGCCGCAACAGGCAAAATTTCCGCAGAGTTGACTCGCGGATCCACAAAAACCGTGTTTGAAGGATACGTTTCGGAAATCGGCGTAATCGTCCTCACTTCCGACAACTATCAAAACATCTACGTTTTGTCTCCTTACGGAATCACCACAAGCGACGTGAAGGCTTGCCGTTTTGCAGGCACCACACTTATCTACTATCACGTAGAATGTAATACCCACATCGGACACGACTACAACATCGCAATCATCGGCGACGAAGCGCACTTCGACGTTGCAGTTACCGATTTTGATGGCAACAATTTGCCTGTATCCAAAGTTGTTGTTAGCAACGATTCGGGCTACTCGGTTTGCAACTTCGTTCGCATCACCGACGCACAAGGCAACAAACTAGGCGCATTTGTCAAGAGCGGCGACGTGTTGGTAGAAACCGACGGTTTGGAAGGCAAGTACGCGGTAGACCTTGGCGAAGGACAAGGCACCTTGGCTCTTAGCGGTAACGGAACGTTTACGTTCGGTAGCAAATCCGGTACCTACACCGTTGCGGAAGGTCAAGCGTACTCTGCAGAATTGTTTGTTGTAGAAGGCGGCAAAAACGTGGCTTACTATCAACTTACCATTGCCGAAGGCGTTGCTTCCGTCAACAAACCTATGGTAACCGTTACGTTCGAAGTGGGAACGTACGGCGAAGCAATCGCTCCCGCAAGCGTAAACGCAAAAGTTCCCGCAGTTCTTCCTCAAGCAAAGTGCAACAACGAACAATTTGTATTCGGTGGCTGGTATTTGGATGCGGCTTGCTCCGAAGATCAGGCAGTTTCCGAAGGCTTCGCTCCCGAACAAAACGTAACCGTATATGCAAAATGGGGCGCAAAAGTTTTGGTTAACGTAATCGACGTTCAAAACCCCGTAGGCACGGTTTACATTGCATCCGGCAGCGCGCTTTCCGTAGCAATTCCGGAAGCCAACGAATACACCGAAAATCAACTCTCCGCAGACGGCAAGTTCTTCTTTGCAGGTTGGTTTGTGGATTCTAACGGCAATGGCGTTGTCGACAACGAAGAAAGCGAAGCCGACCTTACTGCAGTTGTCAACCACGAAGACTTCCCCTCCGGCGTAACCGTTATCGCAAACTGGACGGCAGTCCCCGCATATGCAGGCACCTATTACGGAACGCAATTGACGGCGGCAGGCTCCGGCGGCAACAGTGGCGGATACCACCTCGTCGTTGACTACCTCGGAAACCTTAAATTCTATCAAATCAACAACGGAACCCCCAGATATGCTTACGACGGCGTAGTTACAAGTTACAACAGCGAAACCGGCGAACTTAAATGGCATCAAACCAAGTATAACGGTAAAACCGACGAAGCTGACTGGACGGTATTCTTCAATGCAGAAGCAAAAATCTTCCTCGGCTTTGACAGCAAAACGACAATCGGCTCCAGTTACTACTTCTTCGGAACGGAACTGGGCGACAGCAACGGTAAAGTTACTTCTCAGGTCGGTATCAAAACGACGCTAAACGGTAACAAGCAATACTACCATCAACTTATAAAAGCAAAAACCGTTTTGGGCAATGAAACGCTTGTTTACACGTTTAACAACGCAATCTACGTAAACGTTTCTATTAAAAACGGTTTGGGCGAAGACCTTGTTCCTGCATACAAAGGAACGGGTAGCGTCGGCGATTCTTCTACCGTTATCGTTCGCGATAGCGAAGGCACCGTTTTGCTCGCACTTGCAGCACCCGAAGGGGCAACGTTCAATAGCGCAAAATGGTCTGACGATAATAGAGCATTGGATGAATACTTCGGAACATACACAGCAGGCGAAGGCACGTTGACTTTGGACGGTGTAGGAAACGCTTCTCTCACATTGGGCGGAACAACACAAAAAGGTACGTACCAATTGTCCGAAGGCACGTTCGTTCTTAAGTTGTATAGCAAAGAAGTTTTGGTCGGTTACTACACGTTTACCTTGGACGGCGAAAACGCAATCCTCGTTAAACCCGAAACTCAACTTGTTTTCGTAACCGGCGAAGGTCACGAAGCGCAAGCAACTTTGACGGTTAACACAAACGTTCCGTTTGCTCTTCCCGTTCCCGCAAACACCGAAACGGAAGTGTTCATGGGTTGGTATTTGACCGACGAAACGCAACTTATCGGCTCCATCGTTCCCACAGGCGAAAGCATCACGCTTACCGCAAAATGGGCAACGAAATACGTTCTTACGGTTGTTTACGGCAACGGAATGGCTAATGCGGAAATCGCATATGGCGCCGGCGTAGTTACCGCTCCTCTCGTTCCCGAAATGACCAACGGTCTTGTGTTCGACCACTGGTATTTGTCCGACGACGAAGGCGTAACGGAAAAGGAAGTATATGTTCCTTCCGCAATCAACGCAAACGTTACCATTTACTGCAAATGGGTAAATCCTCCCGTATTCATGCAAGAATACAGAGTGGCTCAAATCTACACAAGCGGCTCAACTAGCTTAAGCTACTCGTCCAGCGCAGTGACGTTCAACGAAAAGGGCGTAGGCGTGTACAATACAACCAGCACATACGCTCCGTTCTATCCCAACAGCACGCTTACCGTTTCCTACATAAACAAGACAAAGGGCTGGGTGCTTATCAAGGAAGACTACAACTACAAAGATACAAGTGGTTGGAGTTCTACTCAAGAAACGGGAACGCGCTACTTCTGGGGTATCATCGATCCCGAAACCGGCGTAATTCTTCGTAGTTACACGTCTTATTCCGAAGCCAACGCAAAAGCGGAACTGGAAAAAGAATCGCTTAACTTCGGTAACAGTTTGTACGTTATGGTGCCTTCCACCGTCACGTTGACAAGCTCCAACTTCAGCGGCTCTATGATGTCGTACGATAAGTATGCAGATCCTCAGCACTTCGGATTTGTGTTCAAGCACAATGGTGAAGACTACGGCGTGTTCACAAACGGTGCCCACGAAGTTCACTTCGGCGTAACGTTCGAAAACGAAAGCGGTGAAGCTGTTAACGCAGACAACTTGTACAATAAAACGCCTTACGTAGCCGTAAAGAAAGACGGTGCGATTATTGGCGAATACAAATATACCGGCAGCTACATGGCAGCATTGGACGGCTTCCAAGGTCAATACAACCTTGAAGGCGGCGAAGTGCTTACGTTGGACGGGTTGAAAACAATCACCATCGGCGAAAACAGCGGTACCTACACGGCTGCCGCAGAAGGTGCAGGCTACACGTTCGAAGTATTCATGACCGAAGGCGACAAGACGGTTTACTATCAACTTACCGTCGACAAAAACGCCAAGACCTACACAATCGTAAAACCGGAAGTAACGCTCACGTTTACGTCCGAATACGGCACGGTAGAAGCGTCTGTTTTGGTAAACACAAAGGTTGCATACACTCTTCCCGCGGGATTGACCGACGCAACACACGTGTTCCTCGGTTGGTACGTAACCGGTGACGAATCTCAAACAATCGTGACAAGCGTAATACCTACGGAAGCAATGTCCTTCACTGCAAAGTGGGCGGAAAAAGTTGTTCTTACCGTTGTTTACGGCAACGGTTTGGAAAACGGTGCGTTCGACTACATTACCGGTGATACTCCGAATATGGACAATCACAAGATTGCTTGGGCAAACAACCACTTGTTCGAAGGTTGGTTCACGAACGAAGCTCGCACGGAGGCTTACACTCCCGCGGCTTTGACCGGAAACCTGACCGTATATGCAAAGTGGAGCGCCGAAGAAAGTGATCCGTATACTGTTGAAAACGAAAAGAAAACGGATAAAATTTTGGCTTGGACGCAAGACGGCACAACGTATACCAGCGCAAACGGTGGAGTTTCCAGCTCGTGGAGCAGAATGACGATTACTGCTATTGCAGATATCACAATTTCGTTCAACTATTCGGTAGGCTCCGAAGCTAATTACGACAAACTTCTAGTAAGAGTCGGCGCAAAGAGCACGCTCGAAGCATCCGCTACCGGTGGTTCGACAGAACTTGATGTGTCCGGTGATGCAAAAACAGGTAGTTTCACGCTTACCGTAAAAGCGGGCGATACCGTAATGATCGAATACAAAAAAGATAGTAGTACCGACAAAAACGGCGACTCTGTAACTCTTACAGATTTTGCAATCACCGTTGCCTAAAACCGCGCATCGACAATTTGTCAATCAACAACAAAAGAGATTGCCTTCGGGCAATCTCTTTTTCGTTGCCCGCATTTCCCTAACGCCAAGCGCCTCCCACCAAAAAGCCTTCCCCCGCCACAGCGCAGTGTTTTTAGTCGAAGCGGGAGCAAGTCACATTTCGGTGGTGCGTATCGGGCAATTTAGGCTCAAAAATCGCGTTGCAAAAGTCGCTTCGACTGAGTTATAGTCGACTTTAACTCGTCTGCAATTCGGGCGTGGATTGCGGCATAAATAAATCCTGAATTTGTGCAAAAAAATTGCTTTTGCCGCGTTGACAACGACTCGGCAAAAGTGCTAGTATAGAGGCATATTTTTTTGAAACGGCAGCATAAACGCGCAGTTTTTGTTGCAACGGGGTGTGGTATGACAAAGTACGTTTTCGTCACGGGAGGAGTAGTTTCCGGTTTAGGCAAGGGCATCGTTGCCGCTTCTTTGGGCAGGTTGTTGTCCCTTCGCGGACTAAAAGTATCCGCACAAAAGTTGGATCCCTATATGAATTTGGATCCCGGCACGATGAACCCCACGCAGCAC
>CAKRAM010000092.1 GCA_934294965.1 uncultured Clostridia bacterium | reverse complement strand
CAAATGATTGCCACACCCTAGTGACGGTACTCAACGACTTTAGCGGGTAATATTTGAGGAAGTGTTATAATAACAAGTTGCGACAAATTGCATGCGCTTTCCGTTTTCGTCCAGGCTTGTGATTATTTATAAGTGACAGTGGAACAATTATTGTTTTTTGCATCATCTTGCAATTGTGTTGATTTTACCTCCTATTGTGTCGAATATGTCGGATTTTCAGCATACTATTTGTTGCATAGTATATCAAATAGAGCAGTTTTTCGGTTGTTGTGTCACTCATCGAAGGCAAATAATAGTATAATTGTGGGGCTACGGCTCAAATATCACAAATCGGAGAAATGTAATTATGAGTTGTTTCAGAAGACCGACCTGCTGCGTTGATAGAGAAAAAGACAAAAGTATTATTATCATCGAAAGAGGAGTGCGCGGACCGAGAGGCTTCACCGGACCGACCGGCATGATGGGCCCCACAGGTCCTACGGGCGCTACGGGGCCGCAAGGCGCACAAGGTTTACAGGGTGCAATCGGTCCGCAGGGCATTCAGGGCATTCAAGGATTGCAAGGTGTAACAGGACCTACAGGCGCTACAGGACCGCAAGGTATTCAAGGCGTTCAAGGCGAGCAAGGCATCGCCGGGCCCACCGGACCACAAGGAGAACAGGGCATACAAGGTGCGACCGGACCAACCGGAGAACAAGGTCCGCAAGGTGCAGTCGGAGCAACGGGAGCCACAGGGGCAACCGGTCCGCAGGGCATTCAGGGCGTTCAAGGATTGCAAGGTGTAACAGGACCTACAGGCGCTACAGGACCGCAAGGTATTCAAGGCGTTCAAGGCGAGCAAGGCATCACCGGACCCACCGGACCACAAGGAGAACAGGGCATACAAGGTATCACAGGTCCCACAGGACCTATCGGGCCTACCGGTGCAACGGGTGCGGACGGTCAAAACGGTTTGGCTGCTTATGGTGGAATTTATTGTCAAAGCACAACGCCGATTCCGCTGACAACAACGCTCACAACGCTGCCGCAAACGGGAATAATGCCACTGTCCAACGTCACCGCAGGCACAAACTCCGTAACGATAGGGGAAAGCGGCACTTACGATTTGACTTATCATCTGTCCGGTTCGTCAACGCCGTCAACCGACGTAACATTGTCGGTAGTGCGAAACGGCACTGCAATTCCGGAAGCGACAATAACGCAAACCGTTGGAGCGGAGCAATCCGCAATCGGCGGAAACGCCATCGTAAATTTGACCGCCGGCGACGTATTGACGCTCGGAGCAAGTTCGGCAGTGGCAACAACATTCACTCCGTCAACCAACGTCGACAGTTTCCTGACTGTAAAAAGATTGGACTAGGGACTTAACACTTTGTCGTTATTACCGAAAAGGCGACTTTGGGCAATTATTTTCAGAGCGTTCGTTTGCAGAGCGTTTGTTCGCGCTTCCAAAAAATCATCTGAAAATACATCTTTTTCGTCGCGAAACGTTTTTGCCGAAAAGTAATCTCCCATTACACTGCGGTTTTTGTAAGGTTGACGACCATTGTACCGGACGTGTTATGAGGGGAGTGGGTAATACGCCAAAAATCATTTTACCGCAAAAATAGTTGGTGAAAAGTAGTGGAATTCCAAACAATAAATTTTGCAAAAAAAGGGCTGCACGAATGCAGCCCTAAATTTTTTTGTGTTACGCAATAGGCGTTACGTTTGCGGCGCGAAGTTTGCCGTTTTTGTTGTCTTGTTCGATTTCGAACGTAACTTTTTGTCCGTCAGCCAATGTTTTGAAACCTTCGCTTTGGATTGCCGAGAAATGAACGAAAATATCTTCTCCGCCTTCGTCGTTGGAAATAAATCCGTAACCTTTGCCTGCATTAAACCATTTAACCGTACCTGTCATCACGCGGTACCTCCATATTTATTTGTAACCGACATCAATAGAGCCCGCTTTTGTGTGATAGTACTACCAACCGATAACGGTATGTTGATCTGCCATTACCCACCTATTATAGGTTGTGATTATAAGATAGTCAATACTTATTGCTAATAATGAAAACAAAATGTTAAATATTTTTATTGAATGTTAAGAAACTGTAAATTTCGCGCCTTTTGGGGGCAAATATATCACTAAACCGATATTTGTGGACAGATTTGTGGCGAGAGTATGCGCTGCGCTGTCAAATCAATAGCAAACTTACGTTAAAACTTTGCAATTTAAGTAGTCGATTTTTCCGCTGTTATTGCAATCAAAACGTTATTGTGATAATATATTGGCAGATATCGGATTGTCAAACATTTGACTGCGCGAAAATCGACTTTTGCTGCAAACGTTGCGCATTGCAATCAAGAATATGTAATGTAAAATTTGCAATTGCTTTTGATGCGATACAAAAAGTTGTAAACTTGCTCGCAAGGGGTGTCAGAATCGTAAAAGCACACCAAGCAATCACGAAGATTTTTCAAATTGTGATGTGCAATCTAGGTGGTGTTTGTTTTTGGTAACTTATAGTTCAACTTTGCAAACTCAAATTTCAAGAGTACAAAAAGTAAAAAACTTGCAGGAAACGGTTTTTAACTTTGCTTTTTTCAAACTTAAAGTGTAAAACGCAGTTTTTGCGAATATGAAAGTGTTTGAAAGGTTTTGCACTTGGGCAAAAATTTACTTATTTTGTGTACAATTTGAGTATAGAACGGAGGAATATATGCTGGTTGCGGTGGTACTTGGAAACAGGCTTAACGACGACGGCTCGTTGTCGGACAAAATGAAGGCGCGACTAAACTGTGCAATGCAAGTTATTGCCGAACGCAAGCCGGATAAAGTGATATTGTCGGGCGGTGAAGCAAATCGTGCTGCCAAAAAGACCGAAGCGCAGGCGATGAAAGAATATTTGATCGGCTACGATGTGGACGAAAGTTTGCTCGTGTGCGAAAGTTGGTCGCTTACCACAAAGCTGAACGCGCATTTTTCCGTTCCGCTTGCAGTTAAGCTGGGTGCAACCGAATTGCTTTTGATAACTTCGTTGGAGCATATGTCCCGAAGTTACCTGAATCCGATAAAGTTGTTTCAGTCGGAACTGCAAAAGTATCCTCAAATCAAGTTGTACGCTTTGGCTTGTCCCGTGTAATGCAATTTTATGCAACCCAACTTGCGTTTGCGACAATTCGTTTGTCTTTCTTTTTGCGTTTGGCGCATGCTTAAGTGTGTAAAAGCAAAATGCACCTACAAATGTCAAAAAACTTTTGTAGGTGCATTTTTAATGCCGATAACAAAAAGATTGATAAAAAATTGTCGGTTTTTAGACAGTCAACAATGATATGACGTACCGATGTGCTTTGAAGTGCTTATAGTTACGGATTGGTTGAACGGCAATTTTCGTCAAGCACAACTGCCGTTTGACTTGCAAAGCCGAACAAATACGTCAATTCATCACGGTAACGGCAATCGCGCAGTAAATTATTAGTGACAGTGCGTCCACAATCGTTGTGATAAACGGGCTTGCTACTACTGCCGGATCCAGTTTCAGCACTTTGGCAAGCAGCGGCATAAGGCCTCCTACCAATTTGGCAATCACAATGGTGGCAAACAGCGCAAGGGAAACCACAAGGCATATAATCCAAGTGTATTCGTAGCCGAAAATCAGTCTGTCGATAAGCAGCAGTTTTGCAAAACAGGTTGTGGCAAGCACAACGGCAAGCAGCACCGAAACGCGCAATTCTTTCCAAATTACCGACCAAATATCTTTTGGTGATATTTCGTCCAGTGCCAATCCGCGGATAACCGTAACGGACACTTGGCTGCCTGCGTTTCCGCCTGTGTCCATAAGCATCGGAATGCAGGCAAACAACAACGGACTGAGGCTGTTCAAGGTTGCCTCGTAGTGGTTGATGATAAGCCCTGTAAACGTGGCGGAAATCATCAAAATGAGTAGCCAAGGAATGCGGCTTTTCCAAATTTGCCAAATGCTTTGTTCCAAATACGGTTCGTCGGACGGTGTAACTGCCGCCATAATTTGAATATCTTCCGTGGCTTCCTGTTCCATAACGTCCAAAACGTCGTCTACGGTGATAATGCCAACAATTCGGTTTTCCGTGTCTACAACGGGGATTGCCGCCAAGTCGTATTTTGAAATTTGTTGCGAAACGTACTCTTCGTCGTCGGTGGTTTCCACGCTGATAACGTCGGTTTCCATAATGGTACCGATAACCGTTTCGTAGTCGTTAAGCAGCAAATCTCTAACCGTCACGCAGCCTATAAGTTTGCGTTTTTCGTCGGTAACGTAGCAGGTGTAGATGGTTTCCTTGTCCGGAGCCACTTTTCTGATTCGGTCGAAGCATTGCCTAACCGTCCAGTATTCTTTCAAGCTGACGTATTCTATCGTCATTATGGAGCCGGCGCTATCTTTGGGATACTTCAAAATTTCGTTGATTTGCGCCCGAGTTACGCTGTCGGATTGGTTGATGATACGTTTTACGACGCTTGCAGGCATTTCTTCTATGATGTCTACGGTGTCGTCCAAAAACATTTCGTCGAAAACGGCTTTCAATTCGGCGTCCGAAAACGAGTTTATAAGTAGCTCCTGGCTGTCGCCGGACATTTCTACAAACGTTTCCGCCGCGTTTTCTTTGGTTAGCAACCTGAATACGGGCGGCATTTCCTTTTCCGGAAGACTTTCGATAAGCAGTGCAATGTCCTGTGGTCGCTCGTCGTTTATAAGTATTATAATTTCTCTAAAATTTTTATCTTTTAGCAGTTCCGTGATTTTGTCGGAAAGGGCAATTAATTCTTCGTTATCCATCATTTGCCTCCTTTACACATATTGACGAACGCCATAAATTCGATAAGTGAAAATAAAAAATGCCTAACTTGTAATGTTAGACATCTGAACGAGTTGCTTATGTTAAGACTACCATTACAAGTTTTAGCATCATAGGGCAGTGAACTTGCATTAGATTATGCCTTGTTTTCGACATCATCTGCTAACCAATCACATCGTGTCTCCACAGTTTCGACGGTAGCAATCCGTATCCCTATGGTAGCCTCACCTACCGGATATATTTTGTTAATAATATTGTAGTCTTATTCTTTGGCGATGTCAATGTTTTTACCCTATATTTTATGTATATAAATTTTAACCTGACACAACGCTTGTATTGCACGTTTAAGGCTCTTTGAGTCTTGTGAACATTTTGCTGCAATCGTACATACAATATACTGACAATAAAGGAGGTTTCTATGCCGGTAAACAATTTTGAAAGTAATTCTTGCAGCGAAAAAATTTGCATTCAGGCAAAAAAGGTTTTCGACGCATGCATGAAGCAAACCACGTTGCAACAAATCACGGTAAGCGTTTCGGAAGTCAACCCGTCGTCCCCCGTGCTGCCGCTTAGGTTTGTAAGTTGCAAAAGTACCACAACCGAGGGCGTGATAGACAACTTGGTGGTGGAGCGTCTTGTGGAACGTACAAAATACGGTCGTGTTCAAGCCGACGTCGTTGTTCCCGTGGAAGTTACATATTTGGACGCCAACAATCAGGAGGGTTCCGGAACAGGTACGGTCACGCTGCCCGTTGACGTGGTGATGTATCTGCCCGAGCCGTCCATAATTCCATATCGCATAGAAGCGGCTGTTTCGGCAATCAGCCCGGAAGGACTGTTCAGCCAAACGCAGGTTATTGACGGCGTCACGTACTACGTTTTCTCTATCAATTGTTGCGTTACGGCGATACTCAAAGTTACAATGGACGTGGAATTGCTTGTTCCCACTTACGGCTATGCGGTCATTCCGCCTTGTCAGGAGTACACGGAGGAAGTTTGCTCGGGCTATTTCGAATTGCCGTTGTATCCGGGCGGCAGAAGCGGTGGCGGAAGCGGTCAACAAAATCAATAGTACGCGCAAATCGGCATGCTCGCTCGGGCGTGCCGATAATTTTGTGGCAATTTTCGGTGCAATGATCGGCATTAGGTGTGGTCGTTTTTCAGTTCAATGCGTAAGACAAAACGTGGCAACTTCAAATTTGGCAAAAAACAAATGCGGCTGTATTCGTACTGGAACTATCTAGTGAGGGAAGAGTGCAAATGCGGATAGTATAAAATTCGGTAAAAACAAAATTTGGCTGCTATCAAACGGAAAGCCGCATAAAAATTACTAAACCGAAAATCGCTTAAAATTGTTTTGCCGTTACTCGCTTCGGCGTAACAAAATTTGTAAGTATTTCATAGGTTGAAACGTAACGCTTGAACTGTACGCGCGGAGGTTTGCCTTGAAATATCACAAATGCCCCAGATGCGGTTTGAACTACATAACCGAAGAACAAAAATATTGTAAAGTATGTAACGACGAACTGTGTGGCAAAAAAAGCATTTTTGACGACGATTTTGACCAATTGTTGTGTCCCTATTGCGAAAGCAATCCGATAGAAATCGACGAACTGATGTGTTCGGCATGCGCCGAAAGAAGGCGACGGCATAAGTAGGGTGTGCCTTGGATTTGTCGGAGTGCGTTCATTGCAATGTTTTGCCGTGCGTGAACCGATGCAGAACATGCAACCGAGCATTTGCCTCGACGGTTGAATATGGTCGTGGTATACCGCACAATGAATCATTGTCGCATGAATTTGCCTAATAGAAGCAATTCGATTGTTGGGTATCGACTAGACAATTGCGGCTCGGTGTGATATAATAACGACATGAAATTATTTGCGATAAGCGACTTGCATTTGTCTACGGTTTGTCAAAAGCCGATGGATATATTTGGCAAAGCGTGGGAAAACTATTTTGATATTATCCGACAAGATTGGCAGGAAAAAGTAACCGAGGACGATATTGTTCTTTTGCCCGGGGATTTTTCTTGGGCAATGCGCATGGATGAAGCTCTTGCCGACTTTGAACGCGTTGCCGATTTGCCCGGAACTAAAGTTATTTTGCGCGGCAATCACGATTATTGGTGGAATACGATTTCGCAAGTGCGGTCATCGATTCCCAAAGGCTTTTTTGCCCTGCAAAACGACTGTTTGCGTTTTGGAAATCTGCTCGTGTGCGGAACTCGCGGTTGGGTTTGCCCCGACGGCGACAATTTGTCGGACGACGACAAAAAGATTTATTTGAGAGAAGTGGAGCGGTTGAAGTTGTCGCTTGCCGATATGCAACGCAAACGTACTTCGGAAGATAAAGTAGTTGCAATTTTCCACTATCCGCCGTTTAACGGAAGATACGAAGATTCGGAATTTACAAAATTGCTCATTCAAAACGACGTTCACATTGCCGTTTACGGACATTTGCACGGCAAGGATTGTCGAGCAAGTTTGTTTATGAAGCGTTTCGGAATTGACTGCTATTTGACAAGTTGCGATTTGGTGAGCAACAAGCTTGTGGAAATTCAATTGTAGTTGTGTTTTGTCGGCATTTCGTGTGAAAAACCCTGGGCAAGACGATTTTGTTTCGCCCGAATGTGTCGCCGTTGAGTTCTGCGAACTTAAATCGGTGAGGATTAGAAAAAAACACTTGAAAAAGTGGTGCGGGATTGTTGCCGAAACTAACATCAAAATATCGTTATTTTTGCCGTTGCCGAGCCTTGTTGCAACGGCTTATTTTTTGCGTTTTTGCCATGTTTGACTGCTGGTTTAAGGGCGTGTTTTATTGTGTTAATTGCGTTGCTTTTCGTGGAATTTTGTGTGCCGAATTTGACCTAGAATAGCGAAAAAATCATTTTGAAACGGATGTTCTAAATTGTAAATGGCTAATTGCGTGTTATTAGTGAACAAATTTGAATGAATTTCGCCTTTATATTATACAAATGAATATTTTTGAGTGTTTATAAAAAAAATTAAAAAAAATGGTTGAAAATGGTTGAAAATGGTTTGGCTATGTGTTAGAATAATTTTACTTTACAAGGAGGGGGCATCAATGTTTCTGGTCGGCAATTTTCAACATTCGTTGGATGACAAAAACAGAATAAGACTTCCGTCCAAGCACCGCGACGTGATGGGCAACAAGTATATTCTCATGCCGGGCATGAACGGTTGTATTTTCGTATACCCCGCCAACGAAGAGGAAAAGCTGCTTAAAGCAATGCAGGACTTGGAATCTTTCGATCCCGATCAAGCGGAGTGGCTGCGCAGCATAACGGAATATTCCGACGTGGTGGAAGCCGACTCGCAGGGCAGGTTTATGTTGTCTCCCGACCTTATTGCAATTGCCGGCATCAACAAGGACGTCCGTATTGTAGGCGCAATCAACAAGGTTGAAAATTGGAGTGAAGAACGGTCCATGGAACGCCGTTCCA
>CAKRAM010000091.1 GCA_934294965.1 uncultured Clostridia bacterium | reverse complement strand
GTTCAAAACGCACAAGGCATTGCACGCAAAACTGTATCAATCGGCAAGCGTGTCGCTTTGCGTCCAACAAAAAGACGTTGCGTCGGAAGATTTGCTGGACGATGCAAAACGTGGCGGCATAAGTCCGCTACTGGCGGAAAAAGCCTACAAGTTTGCCCGTTACATTACCGTTTCGTCTATGGATGGCGACGGAAAAACAATCACGCCCGTAGGTTTGTGGAACGGAAGTTACAAACCGCAACGTGCGTACAAGTGCTACAACGGCGAACTTCAAACGGCATATATGCACACGTTTGTGGGCAATTTGAGCCAAAATTTGGAAAAATCTTTTGATTTTTACGTCAACAATACCGAGGATTTTCGAAACAACGCACAAAGGCTTTTCGGCGCAAGGGGCATTGTCGTTCCCGTCGTTGCCGCGCCCAAAACCGGACGGCCGGGCAGCGTGGACGTATACGCCCTGCATTTTTGCGGCTGTGCCTCTTATGTTGCGCAATTCTACTTCAAATACGTAAAGTACACGCAAAACTACAAGTTTTTGCGCCAAAAACTGTTTCCGTTCATGAAGGAAGCGGCGCGGTTCTACGAGGACTACCTGACGGACGTCGACGGCACGGTGGAGTTTTGCCCGTCGGTACTGCCTATGCGCGTGGGTGATTCTGCAAAATACCAAAGCCGCCCGATAGTTGCCAAAAACGGTGCGTTGGATATTGCTCTTGCCAAAAACTTGCTGGAAAACCTTCTGGAGGCTTGTCGCATTTTGGGCGTAAAGGAAAGGAAAAATTGGCGAGTTTTGCTGTCCAAACTGCCGGAAAAGCAAGTCGACGACGGCGGCGTGTTCAAAGAGTTTTGCGACAACGTCGTTTCCGCGGACTACACGGGCATTTCCTGCGGCACTTTGTACGAGGCGTACTTCGGCGACGAGATCAGTTTTATGTCGGCGGAGGAACGCAAGCAGGTCTATTTGAACACCGCAAACAAAAAACGTTTGCCGTCGGCGCAAAACAGTTTCGGCACTTTGGTTTTAGGCGCGGTGTATGCGCGGCTGGGGGAAGGCAACCTTGCAAAACGGTGCTTGTCGGATGCAACCAACGGCTGCATGACCGGCAATCTTTCTTTTGCCGACACCGATTGGCGCGGAATGGGTATTTGCGGCAGCGGAGACCGCATAATAGCGCAGTTGTATTCCAACTTTGTTTTTGCCCACGTCGTGCAGCAAATGCTTATATACTGCAATGACGACTTGGTTAAAATTTTCCCTGCGTTGCCCACCGATTGGAAAAACGTCGAGTTCCAAAACTTTGCAACCGAAAGCGGCGCAACGGTTTCGGCAAAATATAACGGCGAAAAGAACACGATGAGCGTATCCCTGTGTTGCAAAAAGCAAACTTCGCTCATTTTGGTTTTGCCGGATTTTGCAAAAAAGATAACAAAACATAACCTTCCGGAAAAACCGCACGGCAGAGAGTTTGCTTTGAGCGTTGCGGCAGGCAAGGAAGTTACTATTCAAATAAAATGTTCGGCGAGGTAACCGATGAAAAAACTAGAACTTATATCCGAAGGAAAAACCAAACGTTTGTGGGCAACCGAAGATCCGCAAATTGCAGCGATAGAATTTGTGGACGACTCGGTCATGTATCACGGCAAGCGCAAATTGTATTTCAGCGGCAAAGGCAAACTTTGCAACGGCATCAACGCGTTTATCATGCAGGAACTGTCCGAAAACAATGTTCCCACGCACTTTATAAGCAAGTGTGACGACGTTACGTCGCTCGTGTACAAGGCGGAAATGATTCCCATAGAAGTGGTCGTGTATAACTACACGTCGGAAAGCATGGCAAAGCGTTTGGGGCTGGTAAAAGGAACAAAACTAAAATTCCCCGTTTTGGAATTTTGCTACAAAAACGACAAATTGGACGATCCCGTTATAAACGAATATCACGCCTTGGCAATGGGTTTATGCTCGGCGGAAGAAATGTCGGCAATGTGCTATCAGGCAAGCCGAATCAACAAAGTGCTGGGCGACTATCTTCGCCGCTCGGATATGGTTCTTGCCGATTTCAAGGTGGAGTTCGGCAGGGTTAACGGCAGGCTGATTGTCGCCGACGAAATTACGCCCAACACCGCTCGCATGTGGGACGGCGCAACTTTGAAACATATTTGCAAAGACGGAGAACGCAATCCGGAATTCGAATATGCGGAAATTTTGTCAAGATTAGAGGCGAACAAATGAAATGTATGTATTGTGGCTGCGAAGACAGCCGTGTAGTGGATTCCCGCAGCACCGACGACGGACGCAGTATTCGTCGCCGTCGCGAATGCGTCAATTGCGGCAAACGTTTTACCACCTTCGAAACAATCGAGTCCGAACCGTTTTTGGTGGTAAAAAGGGACGGAACGCGTCAAATTTACGATCGCAACAAACTTAAAACGGGCATTTTGCGTTCTTGCGAAAAACGCCCCATATCCATGGCGCAAATAGACAAAATCGTCAACAATATCGAAAAGGAATTGTTCAACAGTTTGGAGCAGGAAATTGCCTCGCAAAAAATCGGCGATTTGGTTATGCGTGAACTGAAGGAGTTGGACGAGGTTGCCTACATTCGTTTTGCCGCCGTGTATCGTCAGTTTAAGGACAGCGCTACGTTTTTTGAGGAAATGAGCAAAATTTTTGCCACCGGTAACTCCGAAGGAAAGAAATGAACTACATTTTAAGTCAGTACCACAAGTACCCGTTGTGCAAGTTCGACGACATCATCAAGCAAGCGTATCAGGCGGAATTCGGATTGGGACATATTCTGGGCGAAAATGCTCGGGACTATTTGTTTGCCGAGGCTGCCGAAGTGACTGCGGAAGCGGGTGATTTGTACGACGTAATCAGTTCTCGCTTTGCGCGCGTTCATCTTGCCGAGTACGTTCGCCGCGGATATTCCCTCAACGCGTTGTATTACCTTATGAAAATTGCCGAGCCTTTGAGCGGAACGCTGGGCGGAATGGAAGAAAGGCTAAACAAACTTCAGGCAATGGTGGACGAACGTCTTTTGGATTTCTCTCCCGACGCCGTGCATTTGCAAATTGCCGCATACAAACACAAAGGTTGTCCGCCTATTCACCATTCTTCCGGGTACAAAGTCAACTACCGTCCGCATTATAGGCTCGTTTGCGCAAATCACGCGCGCTATTTGCCTGTTATCGCCAAGGTGTACGAACTTTTGGAAAAACAAAACGTCGTTTTCGTTGCGGTTGACGGCTTTTGCGGCTCGGGCAAAACCTACTTGGCAAAACTTCTTTCCGAATTGTGGGACGCCGAAATTATCCACGCGGATGACTTCTTTTTGCCCCCTGCAATGCGCACCGAAGCGCGTTTGTCCGAAGTGGGCGGCAACATTCACTACGAGCGTTTGGCAGAAACGCTAAAACAAGCCAAAGTGCATCGCCCGTTCGACTATTTTCGTTACGATTGCCGTTTGGACAGTTTTGTCACAAAACACTTTACGCCCAAAAGGCTGGTTATAGTGGAAGGTACGTACGTACTTCGAGAGGACCTTGCGAGGCATTGTGACGTAAAGGTACAACTTGTCGTTTCCAAACTTACGCAGGCAAGCAGGCTTATTGCGCGTGAGGGATCGGCAAGTTACGAAGTGTTCAAAAACCGCTGGATACCGCTGGAAAATCGCTATTTCGATTTGCTCCCCGAGGAAGATGAGCGTATAGTTATAGACACGACGGAATTTTGAAATAAATGAAAAACATCGAACAGGAACTTAAAATTCAACTTACCCAAAGGCAGTATCAAACGCTTGTTTCGCAAAGCGGCGTTAGCCCCGTCAAACAGGTTAACTACTATTTTGACGGTGACGAAAAGCCGCAAAACCTTACGGTACGCATAAGGGAAAAAAGCGGAGAGTACGTCTTGTGTGCCAAAATTCGCAAGGGCAACAATAACGGAGTTTCCGTTTCCGACGAGTACGAAAAAGTTGTCGGCGCGGAATTTTTGCGTGTTGCGCAAAACGTCGGATTAAGCCGCGATTGCCTAAAAAACGCTTTGGGTATCGACGCCGACTGTACTCTGTTTTGTCAGGGAAGTTTGACGACGTACCGAAGCAAGTTTATGTTGGGCGACTTGGTTGTCGAAGTGGACAAAAACGAGTACTTGGGCGTTTGCGATTACGAATTGGAGTGCGAAAACTCCGACGTGGCGCGCTAGGAAGAACTAAACACGTTGCTTAACAATCGTTTCGGCATTCCGTGCAAACCCTCCAAGGGCAAGGCGGCGCGTTTTGCCGACCAAAAAGCAACGCAAAATTTGCAATAGGGTTGCCGCCGGGCGAGGCTCTCGGGCTATCGTGTTTATTCGGCAACTAACAACAAATTTTCCCTGGCAGGGAGCATTTAGCAACAATATAATGGTGTAAAGTCGCTTGTAAAAATTTGCAACTTATGCTTACAAAGCAAACTGCCGCAAAATGCGGCAAGAAGGTACAATTATGAAACAAATTGCAATTATCGGAGGAGGAGTTGCCGGGCTTTCGGCGGCGGTGTACGCACTCCGCGCAGGGGCAAAAGTTACGCTGTTCGAGCAGTACGGATTGGGCGGACTTACCGCAACGATAGACAAAATAGAAAACTATCCCGGTTTCAAATCAATTTCCGGTTGGGAACTGGCGCAGGATATGGCAAATCAGGCAAAGGCGCTCGGCCTTAACGTAGTGCGGCAAAAAGTGCTTTCGTTGGATTGTAGCGACGAGGGATTTTCGATTGTGACGGAAACTTCCGCACATACTTTTCCGTCGGTGGTCATTGCCGTAGGCACTTCTCACAACAAACTGGGCATCGAGGGCGATTTTGTCGGCAAGGGCGTAAGTTATTGCGCCACGTGCGACGGCAACTTTTTCCGCGGAGGAACGGTTGCGGTTGTAGGAAACAGCAGTCAAGCCGTGCGCGAAGCCGTCTATTTGTGCGGCGTTGCAAAAACCGTTTATGTGATTTTTTCCGGGGCTGAACTTAATGCCGATGAGGCAATGCTTGCCGAACTTAACTCCTGCAAAAATGCGGTTTTGATTCCAAGCACCGTCGTTTCGGCAATCAACGGCAAGGAAAAAGTGTCCTCGGTAACGCTGTTCGACGGGCAAAGCAAAACTCTAAACTTGGATTGCCTCTTTGTGGCGGTCGGCTCTAAACCCAACACCGATTGGATAAATATCGACGGACTAAACAAGCGTAACGGCTATTTGGTGGTGGACGAACGCCGCCAAACTTCAATTGACGGATTGTTCGCCGCAGGCGACGTTACCGACGGCAAACTTAAACAAATCGTAACGGCGTGCGGCGACGGTGCGCTTGCAGGTTCGTTTGCGGCTGCATATGCGGCTCGAAAAAAGTAATACGGCACAATGCGAGCGGCGGAGTGATATTCGCTGCTCGTAAAATATATACTAGGCGATAGCGGCAAACGGATTGTCCGTTGCCAAAAACAAGCAATTCCAAAGAAATACGATATAGCCACTACATACGGGTTAAATTTTTCAATTCGGAGGCAAATATGAATTTCTTTGGAACGGACGGCATCCGCGGTGAATACGGAACTACGCTCACAACTCAAACGGCATACAGCTTGGGCAAAAGTTTGGCGCTTATCGGCGGCGATTGTCCGATAGTAGTAATAGGCTCGGACACAAGAACATCATCGCCTAAATTGTTTTCGGCATTGGCGTCGGGCGTTCACCACGGCGGCGGCAACGTGATAAATCTCGGCGTGTTGCCTACCAATGCGGTGGGGCATTTTACGCGCAAATTCGGCGGAGATTTCGGCGTTATGATAACCGCCAGCCACAATCCGCCCTGCGACAACGGACTTAAAGTGTTCGATACCTACGGCGTAAAGGTGTGCGTCGCCAAACAGTGCGTAATCAGCGATGCAATGAGTGTGGTAACGGCGAAATATTCCTCCAAAAAGGTGTTTGAGCCGGTGTTTTACGACATAGAAAACATCTACGTCGATGACGTTTTGTCGGCGGCTGGTGTTTCGGATTGCAACGGGCTTGCCGTCGCATTGGATTTGTGCTATGGCGCAACGTGCAAGGTTGCGCCTGCGGCATTGGAAAAAGTCGGCGCAAAAGTTACGGCGTTTTGCTCAAAAGCCGACGGAAAACGCGTCAATGTGGATTGCGGAGCAACCAATCCGCAGTTTTTGCAATCTCGTATGCGGGGAAATGCACTGGGGTTTGCCTTTGACGGCGACGGCGATAGGCTTGCCGTATTCGAGGGACAAACGTTGCTCTCCGGCAGCAAAGTGTTTTACGCTTTGGCAAAATACCTTCATCAAAACGGCAGGCTTAAGCGTAACGTTGCCGTCGGCACGGTTTTGACGAACGGCGGTGTTGAGCGCGCGCTAAAAGGCTTGGGCGTAAAGTTGTTGCGCTCGGACGTGGGGGATAGAAACGTATTTGACGTTATGGTAAAGTGCGGCGCGGTGTTCGGCGGAGAGGACAGCGGTCACTACCTTTTGACCGAACTTGCCACAAGCGCGGACGCCCTCATAAACGCATTGATTTTAACCAAAATATATTTGGAAAAGGGCAGTTTGATTGCTTATACGGAGGAATGCGAGGAAATTCCTCACATTGCGCAAAGTTTGCCCATTACCGAAGAAAATGCCAAACTTATCGGCGAAAAACAACTTGCCGCAACAACGGCAAGAATATCGGCGCTGTACCCGGAGTGCCGAACGGTTATCCGAAAAAGCGGTACGGAAAACAAATTGAGAATTTACTTGGAAGGAGAAAACGTAAGCGACGCGCAAAAGGAGATTTTGGCAACCTTTTGCCGCTAACGGCAAAAATTATGACGGAACTACTGCTAAAATTATTTGTCAAAAATAACAAAGACACCAACAACTTGTCCGTGCGCGATAACGTCGGAAAAATGGCAAGTTCGGTGGGTATAGTGCTTAACATTTGCCTTGCGGCGTTCAAAATCGTCGTGGGTGCGTTGTTCGGAGTAATTTCCGTAGTGGCGGACGGCCTTAACAATCTCACCGATTGCGGTGGCAACGTGGTGTCGCTTGTGGGTTTCACCCTTTCCGGAAAGCCTGCCGACAGCGACCATCCCTACGGGCATAGGCGCATAGAGTACGTTGCCGGTTTGATCGTGGGCTTCATCGTTTTGTTTGTGGCAATCGAACTTGTTATCAGCAGCGTGCAAAACATATTCACGCCTGCCGAAACGGACTTTACCTATCTTACGATAATTGCCTTGGGCGTTTCGGTTTTAGTTAAACTGTGGATGTTCTTTTTCTATCGCAAGTTGGGCAAACGCTATAACAGCGAATTGATTTTGGCAAATTCCGCAGACAGTATTTCCGACGTACTTGCAACTTCTGCCGTTATTGCGTCGGTGTTTATTGCAAAATGGACGGGATTTTCTCGCATTGACGGTATCATGGGCGTTGCGGTTGCCGTTATTATCGGCATTGCCGGCATAAAAATCGTCATCGGCGCGTCCGGACAACTTATGGGAAAATCTCCCGATGCCGAACTTATTTCGGACATTGTTCGTCGTATTCGCGGTTTTGACGGAGTTTTGGGCATTCACGACCTGAACGTGCATAGTTACGGACAAAACACCTACTACGCAAGCGTTCACGTGGAAGTGGATTCCGCCGTGGACGTTATGGCAAGCCACGACCTAATCGACCGCATCGAGCGCGATTTTGCCGAAAATACCAACGTTCGTTTGGTGATACACATGGATCCGATTGTCGTGGGCGATCCCGAACTGGACAACTACCGTAAAGAGGTGGAGGAAATCGTTGCGGCGTTGGACGAACATTTTTTCGTTCACGATTTCAGAATGGTAAAGGGCATTACGCACACCAACCTGATTTTCGATGTCGGCGTGCATTTCGGCACAAAACTTACCGATAGGCAAATTTCCGAGTACATTCAAGCGGAAATCGACCGCATTTACAAAAACGTTTACGTCGTTCCCACGGTGGAGCGGCAAATATGCGACGAAACGCTTATCGAAAAGTGACCGATTGCCAAAAGTTTGCGCAAGTGTTCCTTTGTTCATACGTTCAATACGCTTTATCTGCGCATATGTGCAAGTTTGCATATGTGCGCTTTTTGTTTTTTTGCAGCATTTCTCTTGCTTTTTTCAAGGCAAAACGGCAACGTATTTGAGCGAAATTTTGCCAAGATATCGCATATCGTTGACAACTCTTTGCGTCGGTGATAAAATATACGCGTAAAACCTATCGAGAGTGACGGAGAGACGGACTCAGTGAAGTCACAGCAACCGTAAATATTATGCGGTGCTAATTTCCGCGGAATTTTTTCCGAAAGATGGGACGGCGAAGCGCATACGATGCACACAGTCTTGTCACCATTATGGCAAGGCCGTTTTTTTTGCAAAAAATGCCAAAAACGCCTTCGAAGGTTAAAAGGAGTTAAAATGAAAACCAACAAACACAGGTTCTTTACGTCAGAAAGCGTAACCGAAGGGCATCCCGACAAAATGTGCGATCAAATTTCCGATGCCATTTTGGACGCGATTTTGCAAAAAGATCCCGATGCGCGCGTCGCTTGCGAAACGGTCGTTTGCACAGGCACGGTGTTCGTTATGGGACAAATCACAACCACGGCGGTTGTGGACTATGCACAAATCGTTCGCGATACGGTGCGTTCCATCGGCTACACACGCGCAAAGTACGGTTTCGACGCCGACAGTTGCGGCGTTATAATTTCGCTTGATAAACAATCTCCGGATATTGCTTTGGGCGTGGATAAATCCGACGAATATCGCGATCGCGGCGAAGTGCTGGATATGTACGGCGCCGGCGACCAAGGTATGATGTTCGGCTATGCCTGCGACGAAACGCCGGAATACATGCCCATGGCAATTATGTTGGCGCAAAAAATCAGTCAACGCCTTGCCGAGGTTCGCAAACAAAAGATTTTGGACTATCTTCGCCCGGACGGCAAATGCCAAGTTACGGTGGAGTACGACGAAAAAGACAGACCTTGCAGAGTGGACACGATCGTTTTGTCCACGCAACATTCTCCGGCAGTATCCAACGCGCAAATCGCGCAGGATATGATTGAGCACGTCATTCGTCATGTTGTTCCGCTAAATTTGTTGGACGAAGAAACAAAGTACTACGTTAACCCCACCGGCAGGTTCGAAATCGGCGGTCCTGCTGCGGACAGCGGACTTACCGGACGCAAAATCATCGTGGATACCTATGGCGGATATTGCGCTCACGGCGGCGGTGCGTTTTCCGGCAAGGATCCCACAAAGGTGGACCGTTCGGCGGCGTACATGGCAAGATACATTTGCAAAAACATCGTTGCGGCAGGGCTTGCCGAACGCATTCAATTGCAAGTTTCTTACGCTATCGGTCGTAGTAAACCGGTATCCATCGACGTGAACACCTACGGCACCGGAAAAGTGTCCGATACGGTCATCTCCGAGATTATCGCCGACGAATTTGACCTTCGTCCGCGCGCCATAATCGAAAAATTCCAATTGCAACGTCCCATTTATCTTGCAACGGCAAGTTACGGTCACTTTGGACGTAACGAATTTATCTGGGAACAATTGGACAAGGTCAACGACCTCAAAAAGTATATCTAGTTTGTTGCAATTTAGTTTGTAATCGCACATTGAGGAACTTACAGTGGAACTTTCGCTAAAAGGAACGGTTGCCGAAATAATCTTCCGTAACGAAGAAAACGGCTACACCGTGCTTGTTTTGGATACTACCGACGGTGACGAGGTAACCTGCGTCGGAAATTTTGCCGCACTCGCAAAGGGCGCGGTACTTTCCGTTACCGGAAAAGTGTCCGTTCACGGCAAATACGGTGAGCAGTTGGCTGTGGAAAGTTACACCGTGTGCGATCCCACAAACAAGGAAGGCATAGTAAAATATCTTTCCAGCGGACTTATTAAGGGTGTGGGGGAAGTTACCGCGCAAAACATCTACAAACGCTTTGGTGACGACACCTTCGGCGTGATAGAAAACAATCCGGCAAAACTTGCCGAAATCAAGGGCATATCCCTAAAAAAGGCTATGGATATCGCTAATGCCGTTGCCGAACTGAAAAATATGCAGGAACAAATTATGTTTTTGCAAAGTTACGGCATAACGGTAAATTTGGCTGTAAAAATCTACAATTTGTACAAGGCGGACACCAAGGCGTTCGTGTCGGAAAACCCGTACAGGCTAATCGATGACGTGGACGGCGTAGGTTTTTTGACCGCCGACAAAATCGCTCAAAGCATGGGCGTGGAAAGCGCGGGGGAATTTCGTATTCGCGCGGCAATTGTCTATGCCTTAAAAGAAACGGCGGAAAAGCAGGGCAACACATATTTGGCGCTGGACGACCTTATGGTAACGTGCAGCAAATTGCTCGGATTGGATTTGATTCAATACGGGCAGTTGGTGGAAGATACGCTAACAAAGTTGGTACTAGAGCCTACCGTAAACGTGTTTGTGGAGGACGGAGTCCGTTGCATTGCGCTTACAAAGTACTACAAGTTGGAAAAAGGCATTGCGGCGCGCTTGGTGGAACTTAACTACTTTGCCAAGCGTATTGCCGTCGATGCCGACGCAAGCATATCGGATTTTGAAATCCGTCACAAAATAGAGTTTCACAAAAGTCAGGCAGGAGCGGTGCGCTCGGCGCTAATCAACGGCGTAACGGTAATAACGGGCGGTCCGGGAACTGGCAAAACCACAATCATCAAGTGCATTGCGGAAATTTTGTCCTCTCGCGGGCTTAGGTTGGAGTTTTGCGCGCCTACGGGCAGAGCGGCAAAACGCTTGGCGCAGTCCACCGAGGCGGACGCCAAAACCATTCACAGGATGCTGGGCTACGAAGTGCAGGGCGATAGGATGAGTTTCAAGTACAATCGCAACAACACTTTGCCCTGCGACGTGGTAATCGTGGACGAAATGTCCATGGTGGACGTAAACGTTATGTACAGTTTGCTTGCCGCCTTGGAAAAAGGTACGCGCTTGGTGCTTGTCGGCGACAAGGACCAACTCCCCAGCGTTGGCGCAGGCAACGTTCTTGCCGATATAATCGCTTCGCAAGTTGTGGAAATCCGCTACCTTACGCACATCTACCGTCAATCTGAAGACAGCCTTATCGTTTCCAACGCCCACCTAATCAACAAATGCAAAATGCCGGAAATCAACAACCGCAGCAAGGACTTTTTCTTTATGAGCAGCGCCGATTTTTGGCAGGAGGCGGACATTGTAGTTCAACTGGTAACAACTCGTTTGCCCAAGTTCACAGGACTGCCTTCGTCGGAAATTCAGGTTTTGGGTGCGCTTAAAAGCGGAGTTGCCGGTGTGGAAACGCTCAACACTCGTTTGCAGGACGCGCTTAACCCGGCAATGTACGGCAAAAACGAATTTGTTGTGGGCAAAAACGTATTCCGTGTCGGCGACAGGGTTATGCAAACCGTCAACAACTACGATTTGACCTTTGTCCGCACGGACGAAAAGGGCAACCTTGCTCAAGGACAGGGCGTATTTAACGGCGATATTGGCGTAATTCAAAAAATAAGCCGTTCGGAAGGCATAATGGAAGTGCTTTTCGACGACAACCGTTTGGCAACCTACACCGAACACGACCTGGGCGATTTGCAATTGGCGTATGCAATAACCATTCACAAAAGCCAAGGTAGCGAGTTTCCCGTGGTTGTAGTTCCTTTGGTCAACGGTCCGCCGACGATAATCAACAAAAACCTGCTTTACACGGCAATAACTCGTGCCAAGCGTGCCGTTGTGATTGTCGGCAGCAAAAAGATTTTGGCACTAATGGTGCATAACAACTACGTAGCTGCCCGAACGACCAACCTCAAACGTTTTATCGTGGAATCGGACAAGATGCACCGAAAATATTTCGGCGTTCAGGATTCCGCTCAGCAAGTCGAAGAGCAACTTCAACCGGACGAGGATTGAGCGGCAGGCAATCAGTCGCGGAATACTTGCGGCATTGCCGCAAAGGAGAAAACCGCTTGAGCAAAATTCTCTCGTTTTGGCAGGATTTTTTTGCGCCCGTATCGATAAAATGTCTTTGTTGCGGCAAAGATATATTTACCGATTTGGGTTTTTGCGACGATTGCTTAAAGCAGGTCGTGTTTAACAACGGAAAAACTTGCAAGCGGTGCGGCGTCGCGCTGGACGGCGAAGAGGACTATTGCGGCAATTGCGCCTTCGACAAAATCTATTTCGACCGCGCCTATTCGTCCTTTTCCTACGAAGGTGCGGTTCGCAAAGCCATTTTGGATATGAAGTTCAACGGCGCAGGACTAAATAGCAAGGTTTTATCAAGGTACTTGGCGTACACTGCAAAGGTCAACGATTTGCATTTCGATTTTGTAACGTACGCGCCGATGAGCAAAAAATCGCAAAAAATTCGGCATTATAATCAAGCAAAGTTGCTTGCAAAAGCATTTTGTGATATATTGGATAAAAAGGATTGCCTAGTTGAAGCAATCGTAAAAGTGAAAGAAACCGAACGGCAGGAGTCGCTCGGCAAACAGGAACGCAAAACAAATCTTGTGGGCAGTTACAAAATCAATGTCGACGTAAAAGGCAAAACGGTGTTGGTTATTGACGACATAAAAACCACGGGCGCAACGCTAAACGAATGTGCCAGGGTGCTTAAACGCGCCGGAGCAATCCGCGTGATAGGTCTTACCGTCGCTTCCCGCAAGGAAAACGCCGCGTTCGAGTTGGAGGACTAGATGAAAGATAAATACGGATGGGCAAACGCCAGAGCTGTCAAAAAGTTGGAAAAAATCGCAAAATCGGTAGAAGAAAAAGCCTCGTTTTACAAGGATATGACCGACGAGCAATTGGCTGCTCAAACGCAGGTGCTTAAGGAGAGGTACAACGCAGGCGAAACGTTGGACGCGCTTTTGCCGGATGCGTTTGCCGTTTGTCGCGAAGCAAGCGCGCGCGTATTGGGGCAGCGCCATTATCACGTTCAGGTTTTGGGCGGCATTGCGCTGCATCAGGGCAGAATTTGCCAAATGGCAACCGGTGAAGGTAAAACTCTTACCGAAACCTTGCCGGCGTACCTAAACGCACTCACCGGAAAGGGCGTTCACATTATCACCGTGAACGAATATCTTGCCACTCGTGACGCCGAGTGGATGGGCAAAGTGTATCGCTTTTTGGGCTTGACAGTCGGCGTAACTTTGGCAAAATCCACCGCAAGGGAAAAACGCGCGGCATACGCTTGCGATATTACCTACGGAACCAACAACGAATTTGGTTTCGACTACTTGCGGGACAATATGGCAACTTCTCGTCAGGCGTGTGTTCAACGCGGACTTAATTTCGTAATCATCGACGAGGTGGACAGCATCTTGATCGACGAAGCGCGCACTCCGCTTATCATTTCCGGTCCCAGCGGCAAATCCAGCGAAATGTACGTCACGGCAAACCGTTTCGTATGCACTTTGCAAAAATCCGCCAACACCGACGAAGAGGGCAAAACGCAGGACGACGAAGAACCAAACGGCGACTACGTTGTGGATAACAAACAAAAAACCGTGCGTTTGACGGACAGCGGCATTGCCAAAGCCGAAAGGTTTTTTAAGCTGGACAACCTTTCCGATCCCGACAACGTGGACCTAAACTCCTACATCAACAACGCACTCAGGGCCCACGCGATAATGA
>CAKRAM010000090.1 GCA_934294965.1 uncultured Clostridia bacterium | reverse complement strand
CTCGTTTACTGCGTTATGCAAAAGCCGATGCAAATTCCCCACGCCTCAAACGAACCAAAACTGAACACAATTTGTATGTTTGTGCAAAGTTGCACAATGAACGCAAATTTAGACTTTCTTTTTTGCTCAAACAGTATTATATTTCAACAATGTAAAGATGTCAACAGTGTTTACATTATTACAACGTAAAAATATTTGGAGGTAAACAATTATGTTTGAAATCGCAAAACTTTGCAATGAATACGAAAAGCTCGGCACTGTGGAAAAAGGACTTATTTTGACGGAAAAATCCGTATCGGTGCTGGCGAAAGTGTCGGCTCTTAACGTGCCGGAAATCGATCCCGTTGAAATGTTGGCTAGTTTTGTTTTGGGCTCTATCGTGTGCGACGGACGCATCAACGAAAAAGAATATTTGCTCATGTACCCCGCTTTGGTGAAAGTTTTCGGCACGGAGTTCGACTTTGACAGCATCAAAACGGCTTTTGAAAGCGACAAGGAAAGCACAAGACTTATCAAAAAGTATACGCAAGAATTGCTTACGATTTTGGCGGACGCCGACGAATCGTTGCAAGAAGATTTGATTATGGTTTGCTTGGGAATCGTTGCTTTGGACGGAAAAATTTCCCTCAAAGAACGCAACTATATCCGCAAACTATGCAAGGCGTAATCGTCTAATATATAATCTTGCCAAAAAGTGTTAAAAGTACGCCAAGCACGGTTGACGATTTTACATACCGTAAAAGGTAAAACGACAGTTTTGGCGGCAAACACGCAAGCGTTTGAAAGATTTTGCAGATAGACAAAAACTTACTTTGTATAGTCTACAACACAGAAAAATAGAAAAACGGCTTACATGGTTTAAGAATTTCGCCACGGTTTAACTTGAAACGGAATACGCCGTTTTACTACAAACACGAAAGAGTTGTGAAATATCTTGCACAAAGACGCACTATTTGACTGTTTAGAACATATTATAATAGCACGCACGCGAATGCGAAAACAAAAAGCGACGACTTGTTGCCGAGTGAAAGGCAAAAGGCGTCGCTATGTTTTTTAATGGCGGAAGTTTTGTTTGAAAAAATGCGAAACGCGCAAGAAAAACCGACGGTTTTACCTACTTGAGAGCAATAACACAAGTTTTTGCGACAAATCTCCGTCATGAATCGCAGAACTTTGCCGATATGAAAAGACTTACTCTTATAATTTATGTTACGTTTTATCAAAACAAGCGTACATTTACATGCATTTGGCTGCATGTTTTTACTCTACCGCTATTTGCTCGCTTAAACGACAAACTTGATGTCGAACGCTTTGCACTCGCAAAACGAAAGAAAAATCAATTTGCAATCACGCACACACACGCGGCATAGAAAGAACGCATCTACAAGTCTTGCAATGATTTTTCGCAGCGAATACGCTCTTATTACTTGTTGCCGCTAAAAAGCGTTTTGGTAAACACGAAAAACTCGTCGACTTGCTCGGGCGTGGTCAACCGCAAATACGCCGAAGAAGCGTTTTTGTCCAAAAACGACTGCACCAACGGACGAACTTCGGTGTTAAAGTGCTTTATGTAGTTTATAAAAGCGTCAAAGTCGCTGTCGGGATCGTTTTCCAAGCAGCCGTCGGCAATATCCGAGCGTTGAACGTCACCGCTGCTTTGCTTGCGAAGAAGTACCCTATCCAGACACAACTTGGTGGGAAAATCCAGCCACACGACAAGCGTTGCGCGGGCAATGCGGCTTTCCACATGGCTGCGCCACATTCCGTCAATCAGCCAATCGTCGCGCTCGATGAACGACTTGTGCAGTTCCTGACGGCGTTCAAACGGCATTACCGTCCAATCCGAAAGCCACAATTCTTTGTCCAAATGAACCGGCTTTTTTCCCAAAACGGGCGCCAGAGCCTTGGAAAGCGTCGTTTTTCCGCTACCGGGACAGCCGATGACGGCAACGCGCTTAAAATCGCCGATATTTAGTTGAGATATTTGTTTTTGCATATCGCTGATAAATCCTGTTGAAGCAATTTTAGCCTTGAATACGCTTTTTGTAGTCCCCTATGG
>CAKRAM010000089.1 GCA_934294965.1 uncultured Clostridia bacterium | reverse complement strand
GCCGTGTTGTTGCGGTTGACTTGGTTGGTGATATATACGGACAGCAAAACGAAAATGACAAGGCATATCGCCAAGACTACCACGTTGCGCCGAACCAACTCCTTGTACATTGACTAGTTCTCCTTGTCGTCGATTGCGTAGCCGATGGAACGAACGGTTACGATGTACGGTTCGTCTGTTATTGCCATAAACTTTTCGCGTATGGTTTTGATGTGAACGTCCAGCGTACGCGTTTCTATGGAAGAATTGATGTCCCAAACTTTGCGGAATAAGTCTTCTCTGGAAACGACGTTGGGACTGTTTTCCGCCAAAATGCTGACAAGTTCAAATTCCTTTGCGGACAAGGTGACGTTTTGACCGCAAAGCGTGCATTTGTGACGCGCTTTGTCGATGCACAAATTGCGAACAGTGATAACGTCGCCGACGGGGCGCACTACCGTTTTGCGCAAGTTTGCCTTTATGCGAGACAAAAATTCCAAAACGCCGAAAGGCTTTGTAATGTAGTCCACCGCGCCGTCTTCCAAACCTTTTACTATGTCCAATTCCTCAGCCAAAGCCGAAACGAAAATTACGGGAACTTTTACGAGTTCGCGATCGGCACGCAATTTTGCAAGGACTTCGTAGCCGGACATATTGGGCAGCATTATATCCAACAAAATCAAATCCGGCGTTGTGGTTTTTACCGCGTTCAAAAAGTCCAACGGATCGGCAAAGCCTTCGCATTTGTAACCGTTGATTTCCAGCGATGCCTTTATAAGTGCGTGAATATTGGGATCATCTTCTACAAAGAATATAGTTTCTTTCATCTTTTTTCCTCTCCGCTGCAAAGTGTTTTTTCAATATTATATAGCAAATTGCTATCACAACCGAAAGCGAAAGCGCAATGTACGCCACCGTTAAGTTGTAGGTTGTTGCAAAGTAACTGTTGCCCTGCCCGATTGTGGGAGTAACCGAGGGATCGTAGGGCAATTCGTAAGTTGCGGCAAGACCGCGAATGTTGAGCATGCTTGCCGTAGGCAAACCGATTGCCTGCATGCAGCCCAATATTCCCATATTGTCGTTACGACGATTTTTGAGAGAAGTTAAACCCAGCGAGGCGCGCTTTGCCGAAAAATAGCCCGTTTCGATGATGGCTGAATTTCCGCTGCCCAATCCCACCATACTTCCGCCGACGTTGACCGCAAACTTTACGTCCGAGATGTTTTCCCGAATAAGATCAAGCCGCGCGTCGATGTTTTTGCGATAGTCCGGCTCGTACAAGTAGGTTATGCCGGACGCCTTTATGCGAGAAATTATGTTTGCCGTATCTTCCGCCGACAAAAAGTCGTCACCGATGTCGTTACTGCCACCCAAGGACACCACGTCGATACGATGAGTAAGCAGTCCAACTTGGTAGAGATGCTCCGCCATATCGAAAAAGGTGAAGTCGGGATCGTTTGCGCCGTAGTTGGAAGCGCCGATACCTGCCATAACGTAGGGTTTTAAGCCGTAAACTTGGGCAGAAACCATTGCCATCAGGTTAAGCGCGGGAAACGAACCCGAGAATATGAACAAAACGCTGTCGCCATCGCTTAATCCTGCGCGGTCGTACATCGAAATGTAAACCGCCGCCCAGTTTGGATTGGTGGACGTGCGTTTGGACTCCAAAATGCCGTTAGTCGTTGTTATGGAAGTTATTTCCTCCAAGCCTATCATACCTGTTTGCAACTTGTCGTCCGGGCTGAGTCCGCCGCAATGCTCTATTTTGTAGTTTTTTATTTCCTCCATACATTTGACGGAAAGTTCGGAAGCCTGCTTCATCATATCGCTATGAGGACTGACGTCCTGCCCCGGCGTGAGCAACGTTACAGCCGCCGCCGACAGCGTGATTACAAGCCAAAAAGCCAATATCAAGTTGGCAAACGGAACCGATTTTTGATTCATGCCAACACTCCCGCCGCGGTGAGCGCAAGAACAGCCAGTTCCACGATTCCCACGACTACTCCCAATCCGCAAACCGTTTTTACAACGCCTTGTTTGTTGCAGTTGTTGGCAATGATGCCGGCAACCGTGTAACCTATGACGGAAACGATGGACGTATCGAAGTTTTGCGTGAACAACCCCAAAATGAGGTTAAACACAAAGTGCAAAATCAAACTGAACAAAATGTACATCACAAAACGACGTTTGCCGAATATGAGAAACGTGCGCGAAAGCAGTTTTACCAAATAGTATGAAGCCAACGCGATGCCCAGCGTGTACAGCATGCGAAGCGGATTGCCGATATACATAACCATAAGTCCGGGAACGATAATTCCGCCCGGGGAGATATCGGTAATTTCGTAAAACACTATGCTGATGATGACTCCCAAAACCAATATTTCAGTCATCGCTATCGACCTCTTTTTGAAAAACGGCTTGGCAAGCGGCAAACGCGTCGCCCACGTCGGTGCCGTTGCCGGCGTAGTATTTGATTGTTTTCATTCCTTGCCCGAAAATGTTTCCGCAGCCGAACACCACTTTGCAGGAAGCAAGTTCGGCTATATCCCGAAGGACAGTTGCCCGAATGCCCTTTTGAGCAAGTTTCTTTTTGACGTACAAAACGTTGGAGCCGCAGATATACACCTGTTTGAACTGCATTTTCGTCAGCATTTCCACGTGTTGTTCGATACGGAAAACACGGTCGGCACGCTCGTTTAGCAGCACCGTAATTTGACTTGCGTCTGCCACTTCGGAAATTTTGCCGTAGACTTCCAAAATGGAATCAGGATCGTTTACGGAAAAACCGTTGATGAGAAGCGAGTCCCCAAGGCGCAGAGCCGAAAGCGCGCCGGGATCGTGGATATAGTTTTTCATGCCCTGCAAAAACGTTTCTTTGTCGCAACCCATTTCCTCTGCAACTTGCAAAGCGACGGCAATGTTTTCGGCAAAGGTGTCCATAAGGTCGATGCCGGTGTAGGGTTTGGCAACAACCGTGCGGCTATTTTTTTTTGCGGCGCACAAATCGAAAACGTTTTTGAATTTGTCCTCACCCAGCACAACCACACCGCAAGTCGGCGTTGTGTTGGCGAGCGAATAGGCTATGCTCTCCAAATCGCTGCCCATCTCGTCCAAGTGGTCGGCGCGGACGTTGGTTATCACGTTAATATCGGCGTGCAGCATGTTGTTTTCGGTGATATACTGCAACTCCGGATTAACAGCCATACATTCCAAAACAAGCACATCGGCGTTTTGATTAGCGGCAAGGCGAATCATTTTTAGTTGTTCGCGAACGTTGGCAGGTCCCAGACGTTTGATTTCGTGGCCGATGCCGTCAACGTCGATATACGTAGGAATCGTGCCGGTCGTTTTGGAAAACACCTTGTAGCCACAAGCGCGAAGCCCCGCGTCGATTAGACGTGTTGTTGTGCTTTTGCCGCGAATACCGTTGACGTGAATGACGCGTTTGATTTTTTTCCGTTTGGCTTTGTAGTAGAAATGTTCGAACACCACGTAGCCTATATACAAGAGCGACAAAACCAACAAAATGATAGTTATCGGCTTAAACATCGGCAATACCTCTGCAAACGGTTTGCACCACGGTCACCAGCGAAGTGAACTGACAATGCGGCACCGAGGCTTTTTCCGCCCAGGTGTTGAGCATAAAGTCATAATTTCCGTTGGCGGTAAACAGTGCCAAATCTACGTTTTGGAAAATGTACTCGATAAGGCTATCCGAGGTTGATCCGCGACGTCCCGTGCCGCCGATGTGCCAAGCAACCAAATCGATTTCGCCGCGATTTCTGCTATCGATGAACGTTTGTGCGCGTTCCAATTCGTTTTCCTTGGTGGTTTCGTTTTCCTCCATGCCTTTTAGGCTACACCCGACGACGACAAACACCACCGAGCCGCTTTTTACGTCTTTGGCTTCGGCGTCGCTTTTGCACTCGTGAGCAATGTTTTGCGCTTTTAGCGTGAACGACAGTTGATTGATATCGCCGGACTGACCGATAGACACCAGATAAATGGACTTACTTTTGGCATATCCCACAA
>CAKRAM010000088.1 GCA_934294965.1 uncultured Clostridia bacterium | reverse complement strand
GTTGTTTGCGTAAAAACGGGAAAGAGGCACGGTTAGGTCGTAGCGCAAACCCAAATCGCACAGCGAGGTTTCGTCGGCATTTTCCAATTTTTCACCACGCTTGAGAATTTTGAAAATCAGTTTTTCGTTGTCGCCGCCCTGCTTGGAGGTTAACAACGCAATATTTTCCACCGAGGGAGTTTCGATACGGGCAAAACCGTAACGTTCGTAGGTGGATTGAATTATCGACAGCACCTGCTGACGAAATTTGAAGTCTTTGGGAAGGAAATCTCGCATTCCTTTTGCGGGAGTTTTTGGTAGCATATAGATAAGTCCTTTGTTTATAGTGTTGCCGCAATGCGACGTATTTTTGTGTATTTTGCCGATGGTTTGCGTTTGCGTTATTCGACGATGACGACGTTCCGAACTCGGGCGCACTTGAAGCGCCGTGAATTAGAATCGAAACTGCATAATCGAGTTTACACCGCAGATATTGCAATTACGGTTACAAAACCGTTTGTTATTTGCAATTGCCGCGACAGCGGGCAGCCGTCAATTTGGTTATCCGACAACGGAAACGCATCGAGCCTTGACTGTTTGGTCAACGAAAAACCTGCTAGATGACGTATTTATCTTCGTCGGCGGGCGCGGAGTTGATTTCGGCGGCTTTGTCCTCGTAGCCTTTACGCCCGAACAGTGCGTAGGCGGCGTTTTTGCCCCCTTCCACTCCCGGTTGATTGTAGGCGTCCACGTTGAACATTTCGCCGGCGTAAGCCGTTTGAAGTTGCATGAGATACAACAGTTTGCCGATGTTGTACTCGTTGACACAATCCAAAATTATGGAATAGTTGGCTCTGCCGCGCTTGGTCAGGTTGTACGCCGTGGCGTGCAGTTCGGTGTTCATAAGTTCGGCAAGAGAATGTCCGCACAAAAAGTTGACGTTGGCAAACTGCTTGCAGCCTTCCGGAATTACGTAGTCCGAGCGGAAGTTTTCCACTTCGAGGAAGGTGATTACTTTATCGAACGGACCTTCGTTGTACAGTTGCACCTGACTGTGTTGGTCGGTTACGCCCAAACTTTTTACAGGGGTTTGACCGACGTTGACCAAGTTTCCGTTACGGTCGACTTCCTTACCCAGCGACTCCGCCCAAAGTTGGCAGTACCAATCGGCAATGTATTTTAGACTGTCGGCATAGGGCATCATTACGCCCACGTTTTTGCCGCCAATTATAGACAAATATTGCAAAAGCGCCATCATGAGCGCAGGATTGCGTTTGGGATCGTTTGTTTTGCACTCGATATCGGCGTCTTTTGCTCCGCGAAGCATTTCGGCAATATCGATGCCCACAACCGCGGCAGGCAACAAGCCTACGGGGCAAAGTTCGCTGAACCTTCCGCCGACGCTATCCGGGATGAAGAACGTTTCGTAGCCTTCTTCCTCGGCAAGTTTTATGAGGTTACCCGTGGATTGGCTGGTGGTTGCAATGATATGATTGCGAGCGTTGCGCCCCAAGCGCGATTTGAGCAAATCGATTGCAATGAGGTACTGACTCATAGTTTCGCTTGTGGATCCGCTTTTTGTTATAACGTTGAACATCGTTTCGGCGGGATCGATTACGTCCAAAAGCGCGTTCATACGCTCGGGATCGACGTTATCGATTACGTAAAAACGAGGTGTTTTGCGCACCTTGTCCGGAAGTTCGTTGTAATAGAGGTGCTTCAAAGCCGTGAACACGGCAATCGGCCCCAACGCCGAGCCGCCGATACCCAAAACGACAAAATTTTTGTAGTTTTTGGCAATGCGAGCGGCAGTCGTTTGAATACGAGCCACCACTTCGTCCTGGTTGTACGGACTGTCCATCCAACCTTGCATATTTTTGCCGCGACCGTTTTCCACACCGCGATGAGCCGCTTGGGCAATAGGCAATGCCGCCTCGATCTGCTCGTCGGTGAAGCCTCTGCTTCCCAATTTGTTTGCCATCATATTGTTGTAGTTAAGTTTAACGCTCATAAGTTTTCTCCCGAAATTATATTTTGTCGCTACCTGCGACGGGTGAAAAACTCCATCAAACAACACACGGAGATAAGTTGACCGAATAAGTTAATTTTTTGCGGTTTGCAAACAATTTGTAAACGATGTCGGTTTTGGTTTATTCTCGTTTGCACCGCTACCAAGCGGCAATGCGCGACAAACGAATTGTTGATAGTTTTGCCGCAAAACGCATTTGCTTGCCCTACGTTTGTTGTCGATTGCTACTTGTCGCAACCGAAAATAAGGTTCATAAACGCTTTGAACGGGCGTTTGTTTGCGTGGTTCAAAATGAACGCGACAACACGAGCAGGCACGCCGCCCATAGAGGGCAGGGACACCAGCGGAGTTTGCATTGCGCCGTTATAAATCATCTTGTACACGGGATCGTTTTCCGACTTGGTAGGAGAATCCTTAAGCGCGCGTTTTTTGATGATTTTTTCTATAAAGCCGATAATGCCCACTTTGCCTTTCATTTCCGCAAATGTGGAAGTCAGGCTGAAACATCCGCGCTGCGGAGCAACTTCGGCAAGGTGTTTGATGCACCACTCGGCGCGCTTTTCCGCACCCAAAGGAACGTCCGGATTTTTGTTGAGCAGCAATGCGACAAATTGCTCCAACGGGAATTTTTGGTCGGTTTCGTCCTGCGAAAGCAACTGCTCGGATTCGTACAAGACGGGAAGTTCGGTTTTAGCATCCGTCCTTATGCCGAAATACGCGGGATAGAGATTTTTTTCGTCGACGTGCAAATCCACGCCGAAACCGATTTTGACCGAATGCGAAACTATCGGCGTGTTTGCGTCCCTAAAAAACGCTATTCCGTAAGTTCCGTTTACCGCCACGAAGCCGCCGTCCGAATAGACCGAAAAGGCACGTTTATCCAGCGTGAAGCGTACCGTACGAGTTTCGCCGACTTTCAAAAAAATTTTGTCGAAACCTTTAAGTTCCTTTTTGGCACGGAACACACCGCACGGGCAGTTTTCCACGTACAGTTGAACGACTTCCGCGCCGTCGCGATTGCCGACGTTGGTTACGTCTACCGAAACGGAAACGCAGTCCGCTTGTTTGGAAACATGCAGATTTTTGTAGTTGAAGTTGGTGTAACTGAGTCCGTAGCCGAAAGGATAGGCAACGGGAATATTGAACGTATCGTAGTAGCGATAGCCCACGAAAATGCTTTCGCGATATTCCGTGACGTACTTGCTTGTGGCAAAATTGCCGAAGCAGGGCGTATCGGCAATATCTTGCGGATAAGTTTCCGCCAGCCTGCCGCTCGGGTTTACGTCGCCGAACAGCACGTCCTTTACCGCCTCGATGACCGCTTCGCCGCCCAAACCGAAATGCACCGCCGCCCTTGCAAACGTGGCAACTTTATCCACCGAATAGGGGGAGCCGCCAAAGCCGACGAACACCAAGTTTTTGTTTGCCTGCTCCATGTAGGAAGCAAACCTTGCGTTGCCCGGAACGTCCAAATTTTCGCGGTCGTAGCCTTCGCCCTCGTCTGAATCGGTAAGTCCGCCGAAGAACAACACCACGTCGGATTGGGAAGCCAAGGTTGCGGCGTTTTGCCAAGAGGAAGTGACCGACGTTACGTCCACGTCGCAATAAGTGAAGTTTACGTCCGTCCAACTTGAAACGTTGGGACAAACGGTATTTACATGGCTGCTGCCTGCGCCTTGATAACGGGGAACATCGGCAAGTTTGCCAACGACAAGCACTTTTGCGTCCTTACTTAGAGGCAAAATGCCGTCGTTTTTCAGAAGCACGGCGCTTTCCGCGGCAATTTTTTTGGCAAGCGCGTGATGACGGGCAAGAAGTTGCTCGTACTTGGCAACGGCAAATTCGCTGTCACGAGCAATATCGGCTATATCCGAAGCGACTTGATTGCCGTAAGAATCGTAGTCCGACACCAATTGAGTTTTGTCTTGCTCGCCGTAGGAATAAATTTGACGAAGAACGGCTTTCCATTCGTTTTGATGATTGCCCTCGCACATTTGAACGAGTTTGACAACGTTTTGGCACGCTCTATCCAGCGCGGCTTGCTTAACTTCGCCCTGTTTTACCGCTTCGACAAGCCTTTTGCGACTGATTTTTCCGCCGTCCGGCATTTCCAAATCGCAACCGGCATTTATGGTCTGCGCCTTGTGGTACACTGCGCCCCAATCGGACATAACCAGCCCGTCGAAGCCCCATTCGTCACGCAAAATGTCCGTGAGCAAGGTTTTGTTTTCGGTACAACTGACGCCGTTGATTTTGTTGTACGCCGCCATAATCGAATACGGCTTGGCAACTTTTACAACCTTTTCGAAAGCCGAAAGATAAATTTCGCGCAAAGCGCGCTCGTCCACCACGCTGCTGTTTATCATGCGAAAATATTCCTGACTGTTGGCGGCGAAATGTTTGAGGCAACATCCTACGCCCGCTCTTTGCATGGAAGTTACGTAACTGACGCCAAGTTCGCCCGCCAAAAAAGGATCTTCGCTGAAATACTCGAAGTTTCTGCCGCAAAGCGGACTGCGTTTGACGTTGATGCCCGGCCCCAGCACTACAGATACGTTTTGATAGACGGCTTCCTCGGCTATGGCGCGTGCTACGTCGGCTACGTTTTGCCTACTCCACCCCGAAGCAAGCGTTGCCGCAGTGGGAAAACAGGTTGCACGAACGCTGTCGTTCACCGACGCCTTGTCCGATTGCTTTCTCAATCCGTGAGGTCCGTCGGTCATCATGATTTGCGGAATTTTGCCGTCAATGTCGTAGGTATGCCACTGACCGACTCCCGAAACGAGCCGTGACTTTTGCTCCAAAGTTAAGGACGAAACAATATCTTTTGCGCTTTTCAAACCACTTTCCTCCGCCTGCACGTGTGGATATATATATTTATCCACTATATACTGATTTATTGTACCATACTTACGCCAGGTTGTGTACCGAAATACGCAAAAAAATGAAGTAATTTTGACAAATGCCTTGAATTTGACCACCGCCTGCGATATAATTAAAAAAAACTGCAAAAAAGTTCGGCAAGCCCATTGCATTTTTTGTAGAACGCCGAACAAGTTCAGGCGTTACGTTTTGTCGAAAACTTGCAACATGTGCGTACCAATTATTCCAAAGAGGTAAAAAAAAATGAAAAATCGCTGGTATAAAGAAGCTGTGTTTTACCAAATCTATCCCAGAAGTTTTTACGACTCCGACGGGAACGGCATAGGCGATATTCGCGGCGTTATTGAAAAAATTGACTACATCAAAAGTTTGGGAATTGACGCTATTTGGTTCAGTCCGCTGTACGCAAGTCCCAACTTCGACTACGGCTACGATATTGCCGACTACAAGGCGATCAACCCGGAATACGGCACGATGGCGGACTTTGACGAGATGATAAGCAAATTGCACGAGGTCGGCATAAAGGTGGTTATGGACTTGGTTATAAACCACACCAGTTCCAAACACAAGTGGTTTGTTGAAGCCGAAAAGGACAAAAACAGTCCGTATCGCAACTACTACTATTGGGCGGACGGCAAGGGCAAAAACGGCAAAAAACCTCCCAACAATTGGACGAGTTTCTTTACCGGACCTGCTTGGACGTACAGCCAAAAAGCAGGTCAGTGGTACTTGCACCTGTTTGATGAAAATCAACCGGATTTGAACTACTTCAACCCCAAAGTTATAGAGGAAATTCAGGACGTTTTGCGTTTTTGGTGCGCAAAAGGCGTGGACGGATACCGCTGCGACGTGATCAATCTCTTGTCCAAAACGGCAGGTTTGCCCGACGGCAAAAAGCGCATTGCTTTGACAGGCAAGGAACACTACCTCGACGGCGACCGTATGGAAGAACTTTTGAGCAAATTGCAGGAAGTTTTGCGCGCATACGACAGTTTTACCGTGGGCGAAAGCGTGATGATAGACGTCGACAAAGCGCTTAGGTACACCACCGAAGGCAACGAATACCTCACAACGATTTTCTCCTTCGACCACGTTTCGGCGGACAACTTTTTCGGAGTGAAGCAACTTGTGCGCAAGTTTAGTTTGCGCAGGCTGAAACGCAGCGTGGAAACTTGGCAACACGGCTTGTACGGCAAAAGTTGGAACACTCTGTTTTGGGAAAACCACGACCAAGCGCGCATTGTCGGCAGGTACTGCGACGACGGCAAATATCGCGTACAGGGCGCAAAAATGATGGCAAACGTGCTTATGACCTTATCCGGAACGCCGTTTGTTTACCAAGGGCAAGAACTGGGTATGACGTCGGCGAGAATGCAAAACATTTTTGACTATCGCGATGTGGACACGCAACGCAGTTACACACTATTAAAACAACTTTTCGGCGAAAAAATCGCGATGAAAAATATGAGTTACTGCTCTCGCGATAACGCAAGAACGCCGATGCAATGGAACGACACGGAAAACGCAGGGTTCACCTCGTCATACACGCCTTGGCTTAAAGTTAACCCCAACTACACCGAAATTAACGCCGAACGTCAGGAAAACGACCAAAATAGCGTTTTGAACTACTACCGCCGTCTGATAGCGTTGCGCAACGAAAACAAAGCGTTTGTTTACGGCACTTATACCGACCTTATGCCCCGTTCGGCAAGCATTTGGGCGTATCTGCGCCAAAGCGAATACGGCGATGTGATTGTTGTGAGCAACTTTTCCGCCAAGCAGCAAAAAGTCAAGTTGCCGGACGGCGCTTGCGACAAAGATAAATACATGCTTTCGATAAGCAACTACGACGACAGCACGAACTCCATCGACAAATTGACGGTTTTGCGCCCGCACGAAAGCATTGTGTTTGTAAAAAATAGGTTTTGAGGCTATATCCGCGCGCACCGGCGTTTTAGACGCCAGGTTGCGGCATTAAACGCAATTTGAAACGCAAAATCAACGCACGACGATGATACAACGT
>CAKRAM010000087.1 GCA_934294965.1 uncultured Clostridia bacterium | reverse complement strand
AGGCTTCGCGACCGGGCAAATCCCAGTGGTTGGTAGGCTCGTCCAACAACAAAAGGTTGTTGTCCTTTGCCATTATCATAGCCAGCCCAAGTTTGGCGCGTTCGCCGCCGGAAAGAGAAGAAACGGTTTTGTAGACGTCGTCCGCGCCCAAAGTTACAGCGGCAAGCAAACCGCGTACTTCGGTTTGGGACATACGAGTGTTATCGAACCAAAGTTGATCCAAAACGCGCAGGTTGCCGTCCAAATTGAGGTTTTCTTGGTCGTAGTAGCCCACGCGAACGTTTTTGCCAAACACGATTTTACCCAAATCGTAGGGATTGCCCTCCATAATACGCTTGATAAGCGTGCTTTTGCCTGTGCCGTTTAGCCCCAAGAGTGCAACTTTGTGTCCGCGTTTTACAGTCAAATTTGCCCCGGAGATCAATTGCTTTTCCCCCACGGTCAAGTTTAGCGAGCAAAGTTTCAACGGAAATTCCGACGGCTCGGACGTGTAGGTAAATTTGAAGCGAGGAGGAGATTGCTCCGACACAGGAGCATCGACAACTTCCATCCTGTCCAACGCTTTTTGACGAGATTTTGCCATATCCGCAGTTGAGGCACGCGCTTTGTTGCGCTCCACATAGTCGGTAAGTTTGGCAATTTCCCTTTGTTGAAGTTGATATTCTTTTGCCTGACGAGCAACCGCTTCGGCTTTAAGATGTTTGTACTTGGTGTAGTTGCCCTTGTACGCGGTGATTCTGCCCCGCTCTACGTCCCAAATTTTGCCGACGAGTTTATCCAAAAAGTACCTATCGTGCGAAACGATGATAAGCGAAGATTTGCTTGCCGACAAAAAGGTTTCCAGCCAGTCCAACGTTTTGTAGTCCAAGTGGTTGGTAGGCTCGTCCAAAATCATAAGTTCCGGACTTGACAAAAGCAATTTACACAGTGCGGCTTTGGTTTTTTCGCCACCGGAAAGCGTGTTTACGCATTGATCTGCAAAGCAAGACATTCCCATGCCGCCCAGCACCGTTTTGATTTTTACGTCCACGTTGTAGGCGTCGGCCGCGTCGGCTTCCAAGCACAAACGATGGTACTTGTCGGCGGCTTTTACGTAGCCTTGCGTACCCTCGGTTTGAGAGGCAAGTTCCTCCGCCGCTTGGGAAATTTTGCCGATAAGCTCAATTTGTTCGGCAAAGACGGTTTTAAGTTCCTCGTAGAGAGTCAGTTCACTGCTCAAATTGCCGTTTTGGCGCAAGTAGCCGATTGTCAGTCCGCGTTTTTTTGTTAGGTTGCCGCTAAACAAATCGTGCTCTCCCACTATTGCCGAAAGCAAAGTGGATTTGCCCGCGCCGTTTGCACCGACGATGCCTACGCGGTCGCCTTCGTAAAGCTCCAAATCGACGTTACGAAATATTACGTTGTCGCCGTATCTGAATTCGGCATCGGTTAGACTTAGTATCATATGTTACAAATTAAGGTTACTTTGACGTGCGTATCGTTGCGTTAAACTTGCAGTTAGTAGGCAAACGCAACGACGACGTTTTGTTTGAAAAATTCTATATATTGATATAGCGTGTAATTCTATTGTTTGCATTGTTGCTTGGCGGGATCTTTGGGCGCGCGGAGCGAAAACAGTTTGAAGAAGCCGTACATAATAAACGGCATAGCCAAAATTACCACCAACAACAGCAAAAACTGCTCTCTGGTGAGGGAGGCGTATTCAAAAATTTTTCGCGTTTGAGGCAGTGAAATACCCAAGACGACTATAAACCAAATTGCACCGTAAAGGACTTTTTTCCACCATTTTTCAAACGGACGGCAGGCAAAGAACAGTGCGTAAATGCCACCGAACGTGTAGGAAATCGTTACTACCGTGCTGAACTGCGCAACGTTGCCGTCAAAAATGGGCGGCGTGCAAAGCGCATCGGTTACGTACAGCGCGACGGTTGCGACGATAAACGTAAGCGAAGCGGGCAAACACCTTCTTAGGACGTTCATAAGGAAGTTGCCGCGAATAAGACTTTCGTTGGGTTGAAGCGCAAGTATGGTTGTGGGCAAAGCCACTACCACCCATTCCAACAACATAAGTTGGCTGCTGGCAAACGGGCTTTTGAATTCCTTGCCGAAACCGAAATACATTACTATCAACATCAAGTTGATGACGATAACGTAGATGGTTTTCATAAAGTACATTCCCGTTGCGCTTTGAACGTTGTTTACAACGCGCCTGCCTTCGGCAACGACTTTGGGCAAAGAGGAAAAACTGTCGTCCATAAGCACAAGGTGGCTTACGTTACGAGCAGCGTCGCTTCCGCCTGCAAAGGAAACCGAACAGTCACTTTCCTTCATTGCCAAAATATCGTTTACACCGTCGCCGGTCATTGCTACGGTTGCACCGGCTTCACGCATTGCGCGCACCAAAATTGCTTTTTGCTCGGGAGAAACACGCCCGAACACGGTGTACTCCGTTGCGGCGGCAATAACTTGCTCCTCGCTCATGCCTTCCAAACTGACGTACTTATCGGCATTTTCCACACCGACGCGCATTGCAATGTTGGAAACGGTTTGAGGATTGTCGCCGGAGATGACTTTAATCGAAACGCCGTTGCTTTTGAACCACAAAATGGTTTGCTCGGCGTCGTCGCGAATGTGATCCTCGATGACGATTACGGCAACGGGACGGCGAACTTCCGGAAGGGCTTTTTTGCCGGATAGTTGCGAAGAAGAATGTGCAAGCAACAGCACGCGAAGGCCCTCGGTGGCGTACTTGGCGCAAAGGTCGTCCACACGCTGATTTTTTGTTTTGAGAACAAACTCCGGCGCGCCTAAAAAGTAGGTGCCTGCGCCCTTGAAACTGACTGCCGAAAGTTTACGTTCGGAAGAAAACGGCACAACCGAAACCGCCGTTAGCGGAGGCATTTGAGGGTTGCCGAAGTACTTTTTGAGCGCCTTGCTGGTCATGTTGTCGGCACTCAAAGCGCGGTTCATGCTGGAAACGATTTCCCGAACGGTGCTGGACTGCGAACCTTGACGAAGGTCGATACACTCCACCACGCGCATTGTGCCGTCGGTTATGGTGCCTGTTTTGTCCAAGCAAAGAGTGTCTACGCGCGCAAGCATTTCTATGCAGTACAATTCCTGCACCATTGCGTTGTTTTTTGCCAAACGCAAAAAGGACGCCGCAAGCGCAATACTGGTTAGCAAAAACGGCCCTGCAGGTATCATTGTTATGATTGAACCTGCGGTAAACTTCAAGGCTTCCTTATTCAAATTGAACAGGGAAAAGTTTCCGCCGCCTTCGGCATACACTCCGCCGCAGTTGATGACATACAAACTGATTGTTGCAGGAATGATGACGATTGCCACGACAAGCAAAATGGTTTTTAACGATTTTAGCATTTGGCTGCGCGGCTTTTGGTACTGCTTGGCTTTGTCCGTTAAACCGGATACGTAGTTGTATCTTCCCACAGCCGTTATTTGCACGGTGCAACTGCCGGATACAACAAAACTGCCTGCATAGAGGCAATCACCCACGCGCTTGACGACGGATTCGCTTTCGCCCGTTAAAATTGCTTCGTTGACTTCCACACTGCCTACCAAAACTATGCCGTCGGCGGCAATTTGATCGCCGCTCACAACATAAGCAACGTCGTCCAAAACGATTTCCTTTACTCCGATTTCCTGAACGACACCGCTACGAACGACTTTGCACTTTGGCTCGGTGATGAGGTTAAGTTTGTCCAAAGTTTTTTTGGACTTGATTTCCTGCACGATTGCAATAAGCGTGTTGGCAATGACTACCGGCAAAAATGTGCATTGATTGAACAGTCCGTGGACGCAAAGAAAAAATGCAATGACAAAATACAACACGTTGAAAAAGGTGAACGTGTTGGTAAACACTATTTGCGCTATGCTTTTGGATTTTTTGCCGTCGTCGTTGACAAAGCCTTCGTCTATGCGACTTGCGACTTGTTCGTCGGTCAATCCCTGTTCGACGCTAGGGCGAAAACGAGTAACCGCCGAAAGATCGTCCGGAAGTTTGGGTTTTTTCTTTTTTTCGGGTTTTTCGTTTTTGGGTGCGACCGTATCGCTCGGCGCTGCTATAGGCGCTTTGTCGAGCGGCATATCGTTTAGGTTATTTTTATCGTTCATACTGCTCCGATATTTGTTGTCTTAATTTGGCAAAATTTGTAAATCTGTCAAACGAATTGGCATACTTATGCGACTATGCCGAGTGCGCAACAGCACTTTGGCAGCCGCACTTGCGACTATGTTGCGACTAGTCAATTTTACGGAATCCAGCGCCGTCAAATTCGTAAATTTCGGCGTAGCCTTGCTCGAAAAGTTGTTTTAGTTGATATCCGAAGTTTTTGGCTTTTTTAAGCACGGTTACGGCGGAGGACTTTCTCATTTGGCGACAACTGTCGTACACGTCGGCAAGTTGCTTGGGGGAAATGGATTTGTCCACAAGCACCGCAACGCCTCTTTGTTGAGGCTTGTTTGCGCCGCGCTCTTCCAAAAGCAGCACGATACGCTCGAAGCCGATGCTGAATCCGCATGCGGGAACGTCCGTACCCGTCATTCTGCCGATCATTTTGTCGTATCTGCCGCCGCCGCCCACGCTGGAAGTTAGTCCGTCCACGGAAATTTCGTAAATGGTTCCCGTGTAGTAGCCCATGCCGCGAACGAGTGTTGGATCGAACACAACTTTGCCGTTTTTAACGGTGCTGTTTGTGACGTACAAAATGTCTTCCACGTTTTTGCGAACTTCCTGCGGCAAGTAGTCGCCGAGTTCTTCCACGCAGGTTTCAAAGGGATGACTTGAAGAAGTGATACGGTTAATCATATCCACAAAAGCCAACGCTTTGCCCGGCGCGATTTGCTCGATTTCTTCCAAAACGCCGGTTACGCCGATTTTGTCCAACTTGTCCAACGCAATGAACACCGAAGGTTTGATTTCGTCCTCGAAGCCGCATTTGTTGGCAAGCGCAGTGAGCAACCTACGGTCGGAAAGGCGCACTTTTACGTCGGAAAAACCGAGGTTTGCCAACGCGTCCATTGTTGCGGATATCAGTTCTGTTTCGGCAAGGTAGGTCGGTTCGCCGATGATGTCGATATCGCACTGCATAAATTGACGAAATCTTCCGCGTTGGGGACGATCGGCGCGCCAAACGTTGTCCATTTGGATTGCCTTGAACACCTGCGGCAATTGACCGCTGTTGTTTGCGTAAAAACGGGAA
>CAKRAM010000086.1 GCA_934294965.1 uncultured Clostridia bacterium | reverse complement strand
CTGTGCTATACTACATAAGCAAATTAGTTTTGAGGGGCGGTTTATGCCCTTTAAGTCCGCTAGGAGGCTATAAACGTGTTTAATATTCTCGCCGCTACAACGGCTGCAACAAGTATCGTATTTATCGTAAGAATTGTCCTTGCCGCTATTGCTTTGATCGCCGCAGGATTTATCATTTTTGTCGTTATGAAGCAATCAGGCAATACAGACGGTATGGAAGCAATGACGGGAACAACTCGCAACGACGACGAGTCCGAAACATACTACGGCAAAAACGCAGGTTCCAGAAAGGAAGCCAAGCTTAAGATGTGGACGTACATCTGCTCGGGCGTAATCGTTTTGTGCTGCATCGTGCTTATCGTTTTGCAAGCAGTCATCAGCTAACATTAAAAAGAGTGTTCGGATTATCCGAGTGATAAAGGCGATTTTTGTTCAAAATCGTCTTTTTTTATTAGCCGAAAGCCTGTTTGCGTTGTTTTGGGCAAGGTTGCCGAACCATCGCGCGCGGCAACAAAAAAACTGGCAATTCGCGTTTTGACCGGCGGCAAATATTACGGGATAGACCGCATACGTTTGTGGTTATTTCGGTCGGCGGCGTATTTTGCGTTGGCAATTTTGCGGCGGTGGGTATAAATGCAAATATCACACGGAAAAAATCTAAAAACAAACCGGGAACTATGAATATAAAACAATCGATACTAAAAATATTATCCGATAACCAAGGTAAATCGTTTTCGGCGGCGGAGTTGTGCAAACTTGTAGGCACGCAAAAAACCATCGAGCGGCAAGCGGTAAAGGACGTTTTGTTGCAGTTGACGGTGGACCGTGCCGTGCTTTGCGATGACAAAAGCGGCAAATTTCGCTCCGCCAAAGCCGACGGAACGGCTGTGTTTCAGGGCAATAAGCGTGGATTCGGCTTTTTGCTTATCGGCGGAGGGGAGGATTTGTTCGTTGCCGCTGCGCTCACTCACGGCGCGTTTAACGGTGACACGGTAACCTATCGCAAAATACCCGACACTCGCGATTGCGCCGAGGTGCTTACCGTTGTCAGCCGCGGAACAACAACGCTTGTCGGCACGTACGACAAACACAACGGCGGTCGTTTTGTCATCCCGGACGACGACAGATTTATTTCCGACGTGTACATTCCGCCCAAAAAGGATATGAACGCCAAACACGGGCAAAAAGTTGCTGTAAAAATCAACGTTTTTCCGCCCGATAATCGAGATAACCTGGAGGGCGAAATCGTTGCCGTGCTGGGCTATCCGGGTAGCGTAGACGTGGATATGGAGGCCGTTGCGGTAAGTTACGGCTTAACCGACGTTTTCCCGCAGGAAGTGGAAGCATATGCCGCAAAGCAGTGCAAGCCCGTCGGCGAAAAGGACTTATCGGGACGCAAAGATTTGCGCGGACAAAAGATATTTACAATCGACGGCGCCGACGCAAAGGACTTGGATGACGCCGTGTCCGTGCGCCGTAATGCCGACGGTACGTATACGCTGGGCGTGCATATTGCCGACGTTTCTAACTACGTAAAGCCGGGCGGCGAAATCGACAAGGAGGCTTTCCGTCGCGGAACCAGCGTGTATTTTCCGCAAGCGGTGTTCCCCATGTTGCCGCATTCGCTTTGTAACGGCGTTTGTTCGCTGCTTGCAGGGGAGGACAGGTTGACGCTGACCTGTCAAATGACAATCGACAAAAAGGGACGGGTGGTGCAAAGCGACGTTTTCCCGTCGGTTATCCGCAGCGTTCACCGCTTTACGTACGACCAAGTGCAACTGATATTGGACGGTGACCAAAACGTTCGCACCGAATTTTGCGACGTATGCGCCGATTTGGACGATATGAAGGCGCTTGCGCAAATCCTTGCCGACAAAAGGGATAAGCGCGGCAACGTGGACTTTGAAACCAAAGAGGTGCAGTTTGTCTTCGATGAAGGCAAAGTTTTGGACGTAGTGCCCTTCAAGCGGGATTTTGCCCACAGGCTAATAGAAGAATTTATGATTGTCGCCAACGAAACCGTTGCGGAATATGCCCAAACGTGCGGACTTCCGATGGTTTATCGCGTGCATGAAAAACCCGACGAGGAAAAGTTGCACGTGCTTTTGTCAATTATGTCCGGCGTCGGTATCGAAGTTAAGCGCAGCAAGGAAATTCACGGCACGGTTTTGCAGGACGCGTTGGAAAAGGCGCGCAAAACGCCGTATTTTTACCTCATCAACGACGTGATGCTTAGAACAATGCAAAAGGCAAAGTATTCCGACTCCAACGTTGGGCATTTCGGTTTGGCAAGCAACTGCTATTGCCACTTCACTTCGCCCATTCGTCGCTATGCGGACTTGGTCGTGCATAGAATAATAAAAACCGCCGTTTGCGGCAAAATGACCGAAAAGGCACTCGCCGCTTACGAACAAATGGCAAGTGATTCGGCAACGCAAGCGTCCGCACGGGAAAAAATTGCCGACGAGGCCGAGCGCAAAGCCGACGACGTTTGCAAGTGCTCCTATGCCGAAACCATTTTGGGGCAAACCTTCGTCGGGCTTATTTCCGGCGTGGTGGAACGTGGCGTTTTTGTGGAATTGCCCAACACCGTGGAAGGTTTTGTTTCGGCGGAAAAACTAGGCGCAGGCTTCGTGTTTGACAAGGAACGTTTTTGCCTGTACAACGATGCCGTAAAATTCGGCTTGGGAGATAAACTTGGCGTAACCGTAGCAAGCGTAAACAAACAGGCATGCAAAATAGATTTCGATTTGGCACAGTTACAAAGCGAACAACAATCAATTGATTAACGGGGAATTATGAAAGAAATTGCAACCAACAAAAAAGCGTATCACAACTATTTTGTGGTGGAAACGCTGGAATGTGGCATAAACTTAATCGGTTGCGAAGTAAAATCGCTTCGCAAGGGAGAATGTAATTTGGGCGACAGTTACTGTCGCATCGAAAACGGAAACCTTATTCTTATAGGGTGCCACATCAAAAACTACGACATAGGCAGCTACTCCAATGCGGACAGCCGACGGGATCGCCGTTTGCTGGCAAACAAACGGGAGATTATGCGTATGCTGGGCAAAGTTAAGGAAAAAGGCTATTCCATAGTGCCTCTGAAAATGTATTTTAAGGGCAGTTTGGTAAAAGTGGAAGTGGCTTTGGTTCGTGGTAAACAAAATTACGACAAGAAACAAAGCATAATGG
>CAKRAM010000085.1 GCA_934294965.1 uncultured Clostridia bacterium | reverse complement strand
CGTTATAAAAACAGTAACGGGGATAGAGGACACCGAATACGCATTTTTTCCGCTGTCTGTATCGTCAAAATACAAAGGGAAGGCATAGCCGTTACTTTCAACAAAATTCTTTACGGATTTCTTGTTTTCGCCCGACAGATTAACCATCAGAAAATGCACTTTGCCTTGGTACTCCTTGCTAAGCTTGTCAAAATGCGGAAGTTCTGCCTTGCACGGCGGACACCACGACGCCCAAAAATTGACAACGATGGGCTTTCCGATAAACTCCGACAGTTTGACTTCTTTTCCATCCTTGTCGGTAACGGTAAAATCCTTGTAGTTACCTTTGTTTTGAATGGTGGGATTTTTCTCCTGCGGTTGCACTTTTTCGGATAGCTTTTTGTAACCGAAATATGCTCCGACAACCACGCCGACAAACAACACTGCTATTACTACCGTCCATACGATTTTCTTTGTCATACACGTTTCCTCCTATTTCAAAATTGCACCGAGCTTGTCCATAACGCCCGCCGCCATCAAAATGCCCATGAATACAAGTAAACTTCCGCTTGCGATTTTTATAACTTTGAAGTGTTTTTTGATAAATCCGAACATTTTTTTTGTTTTGTCGGCAAGTATCGCCGTTGCTATAAACGGTATACCGATACCCAGCGAGTAACACAGCAACAACACGACTCCTTTTGCCACCGTCCCCGACGTGGAAGCGAGCGCAAGTGCCGAACCTAAAAATGCGCCCGTGCATGGTCCGACGCCCACGGCAAACACTATGCCGAACAAAAACGCCGACCACACACCGTTAATTTTGTACGACTTTGTCAATCCTTTGAAAAACGGCAAGCTGAAAAGCCCGATGTACGACAATCCAAAGATTACAACGACAGCGCCCGCGACGATATTGATAACGGTTTTGTATTTGGTTATGTATCCGCTGACAAAACCAACAAGTCCTCCGAACACAACGAACATCAAAGTAAATCCGAGTACGAAGAACAACGAACGGAAAAACACTCTAAATCTTTTATTGTCGGTCTTTTTGCCCTTGCCGACACTCAACGAGTCGGAAACAAGGTCTTCTTCGAGAGCGTCATTTCCGCTTACGTCGACATTTTTCGACGTTTGGTTTTGCATATCGGATTTTTGCTCTCCTTCCTCAACGGGAGTTTCCGTTTTTTCATCAACAATATCAGTGGTGGGGCTTTGTTCGTCAAAATCGTTATCACCCGCAAAGTAGGACAAATACAGCGGTATCATCGGAAGTACGCACGGCGAAATAAATGACGCAAATCCTTCAAGAAATGTCAGCAAGTAGTCCATAGATTCACACTCCGTTTTTGTTATTATAGCGTTTCCGCTTCGATAACGAAAGAGAGTTGCTCTCACAACGAAAACAGACCGAGCGTTTTACCGTTCGGTCTGTTGCTTTAATATTAAAATATTGGAAAAAATAAGGTTTTTTGCAAAAATCGCACTGCTTGGAGGTCGTTTGACGTAACACAAATCCCTTTGGCAGTGTAAAATGGTTCTATTAGAGTTGTAAATAAATGCGTGTTTGCGTTTTGCAAGCGTTCGTTTCGTCTTGCCTTATTGTTGCAAACAACAAACACGCTGCCAACGCGCAACGTCCGTACGAAAAAACGGCAAACGTTCGTCCGCAATCGGATTACGGGAACCGCTACATCATATTCTTTAATTTGTCTATATCTATTAGTTTGATTTTGCCTCGACTATATTCCACTATTCCGTCTTTGGCAAATTGTCTTATGGTTTTTCCTGCGACTTCCCTTGCGGAACTAGTCATTTTTGCTATTTCTTCCTGCGTTATGTCAAACTCCGTTTCGCCCGTATAAACGTATCTTTCCACTAAAAACGCCGCCATTCTCCTTTCATATCGAGTAAACAATAGCCCATGCAAAGTAGTCATGCAAAGGGAAAATCTGTCGGTAAGGGTTTCAAAAATAACACACCTGACTTCGGCATTGGCTTCCATAATCTTCTTTACGGCACACGACTTCGCCGTCACAAGCACGCTGTCGGTTTCCACCACGAATTTTGCATCGAATGTAATAAGCTCCAAAACACAAGCCGCCGACAACAAGCCGATTTCATTTTCTCTCAACAGAAACAACGTTATCTCTCTAAAATTTTCGTCGTCGATTATTGCACGAACTTCGCCTTGAAGTATCAAAAAAGGTCCGACGCAATGATTTATCAGCCCTGTTATTACCTCGCCTTTTTTGTAAGTCTTGATTTCGGAATTGTTCGCAAGCATTTCCTTTTGTTCGTCGGTAAGATATTTGTAAAAGGGGAAACCTTGTATGGCAGTTGTTTTTTCGTACATATTTGGCACTCCTTAGAGGGTATTATCCGCGATTGGTCGGCTTTAACAGAAGGCGCAAAGTGTCATCCACAAAAATGCAGGACGTATCAATGGTTTTGAATATTAGGTATTGGTTTTGAAACCGCTATTGTTTTCAACCGATACAAATTGAGCT
>CAKRAM010000084.1 GCA_934294965.1 uncultured Clostridia bacterium | reverse complement strand
CCATAAGAATTGAAAGGGTTTCGTATTCCGCGGCGGTCAGTTTCATTTTGGATATAAGCCCGTCAAAGGCGGTATAATCGTTCTTTTGCTCTTTGTCGAGTATTGTTTCGGGTGCGGTTGTGATTTGTTCTTTAAGGCTAATTGTATTGAGCGTGGGAGCAACGTAATTTTTAGCCAAATATCTATCCGATTAGTTTTTCGCCTTTCGGCAAAAACGGAAGTGGCACCGGGAAAAGATAAAAATCTTGCGAGTTAAAATCGCAAAAACGGAAGTCAACGAACACGGAACAAATTGTTGCGTTGAAGTTATGCTTAATTCTGTATAGCACAAAAAAAATAAAGCCAAAGTTGCAATCGCTCAACTTTGGCTTTGCTGATATATACAAATTTTCAGTAACAATTTTTCCCGTTTACTTCCGATTTTCCTTGTGCTACCCACATCAGCCGAAAAGGCGAGATATTCGGAGGGAGTAAAACCTATTGACAGCACACAAAAAGGCGGTAGAATTAACGTTCTGCCGCCTTTAATCGCAGTTATTGAATTATTTTGCACTTTTGATCGCTGCAAGTCGCCTGTTTGTCATATCGACAACCGTAATTACTTTTTCTTTACAAACTTTCCGTTTTGACGGGGCTTCGTAAGCCAATCGTAGGAGATTATCTTTCGTACGGTTTAGTCTTAACGATAATTCCTGCAACGCCGTTAGTGCAAATAAAAGGAACCACGGGTTCGACCGCGGTTCCAAGTGGTGGACGATACAGGACTCGAACCTGTGACTTCCTCCACGTCAAGGAGACACTCTCCCAGCTGAGTTAATCGTCCAAAGCCTTAACATTTTAGCACAAATGCAGCGGTTTGTAAATCGTTTGCGCAAAAGTCTTTGCAAATTATGCAAAAATGCAAAACGACACAAGACTTGAACGAATTTCAAGTCTTGTGGTAGAAGCAAGTGGACTCGTGCGAGGAGCGGAGCGACGACCCCCAGCGCATTTGCAAGCGAAGCGGAGGCAAATCGCGTAGTCAGCGACCCCCACGGTGGAAAGAAGAGAGTACAAAAAAAGACTTGAACGAATTTCAAGTCTTGTGGTAGAAGCAAGTGGACTCGAACCACCGACCCCCACCTTATCAGGGTGGTGCTCTAACCTGCTGAGCTATGCTTCTATAAATGAGGCACAACCCTTGCAGTTTGCACCACCCTGGAAAACACGGTGGTGCTCTAACCTGCTGAGCTATGCTTCTATATTTGGTGGAGATGAGCGGGATCGAACCGCTGACCCCCTGCTTGCAAGGCAGGTGCTCTCCCAGCTGAGCTACACCCCCAAATTTCAGTGCCTATATATAATACCATCTCGATTGAGGTATGTCAATTATTTGCACAAATTTTTTCGGCATTTTTTTGAGCAAAATATTGCCAAAAAGCGTGATGTTTGTTGCAACTATGCAAAATTTTGTTGTATTGCCGCAAAAACTGTGCTAAAATACCCGTTGAAGCGTGCAATCGCGGCTACTACGAAGCAAGCAAACGCCGTGCAGTTGCGACGAAAGCACGACAAACGACTCAACGGAGGAAAAAATGAAAAAGTTTTTTGGCGAATTTAAAAAGTTTATCAGCCGCGGAAACGTAATCGACCTTGCAGTCGGCGTTATCATCGGCGGAGCGTTCAGCAAAATTACCGCCAGCCTTGTTGCAGATTTGATTATGCCGCTAATCACCTTTGTTTTTGCACTGTGCGGCGTAAAGGGCGGCTTGGACGGCATGTGCATTGTTCTTAACGACGTGCCCAAATACGTCACCGACACGACAACCGGTGCGCAAGTCATCAATCCGGAAGCAATCACCTGGAACTACGGCAACTTTATTCAAACCGTCTTGGACTTCCTGCTCATTGCGTTGGTGCTGTTCTTGATAATCAAAGCAATCAACTTTGCAAGCGACGAGTACAAGCGTGCCACGCTGAAATCTCCTTTCACCAAGGAAGAATTGAAGCAAATGCGTGCGCAAGGTCTTACCAGACGTCAAATCAGAGAGTTGGAAGACAAACGTCGTGAAGAAATTGCCGAAGAAGAAGCTCGCAAAGCCGAAGAAGAAGCACCCAAAACACAGGAAGAATTGCTGCAAGAAATTATCGACATCATGCGTCCGCCCGTAGAAAGCAACGAAGTTGCGGAAGAAGTTGCCGAAGAAGTTATGCAGGACGTAGAATAACGTAACAGTCAAAATCCCTCAATCCGTCGGTTGGGGGATTTTTTGTTTTGGCAACTTTTGAAACTTGCGCCGCTTTTGGCGTTGAGGCATTGCCGTGGCGGATTCGTTCACGTAAACCGGTTTTGCGCACCGCAGAGCGCTCGAAAAAACCGAAGCGCCACCCTTTGTGGCAATTTGTGATGAAAAAGGGAGTCTCCCAAAAGAAAATCGGGCTATAGGCAGCGTATTGTGGTCACTTTTGTTGACAAAATAATATTAGCGTTGTATAATACAATCAATCTTACTCGATGAATTCGGAGAGGCGGATGGAAATTATCGCATTTTTGCGCGCGTTTCGTTTTGCGGAAGCGTCCGAAAATAGTATATTCGATTGTTCCGTGCCGTTTCTCGTTAGCGAGAGGCGGCATTTTTGATTGCCGAATACGCAAAATATCGAGGGAAATTGTCAAATAATAGGAGGGAATATAATGGTCAGAACGGGTGCCGTGGCAATCGTGGTAACAAGCAAAAGCGCGGCGGTGGAAGTGCAAACAGTACTTTCGGCTTACGGAGATATTATCGTCGGGCGTATGGGCGTTCCAAATCACAAAACGGGGCGCAACGTTATTGCGCTCATCGTGGAAGGCTCGGTGGAAAAAATATCGGCAATGACGGGCAACTTGGGCAGAATCGAGGACGTTACGGCAAAAAGCGTGCTTACGCCGGCGGAACAGTAAAATTGCCTACTGCAAACGAAAATGCTTCGTTTGTCAAAATTACTTAAAATAAGGAGATACTAATTATGAAAAAACAACTACTTGCTATTATATTGGTTTTTGCGGTTTGCGCAACGCTTATGGTTGCATGCGCGCCCAAAACTCCCGACGACGACACTACGCCGTTTGACGTATCGGTATTCGTTCCCGACGGAGCGCCCGCAATGGCGGTTGCAAACATAATCGACAGCGGAAAAATAGGCGAACACAAAGCGACGGTTACGATTGCTTCCGGCGAAAGAGTTATCGAAAAACTCGGCAAGGAAGAAGCCGACGTGGCTGTTGTTCCCACAAACGCCGCGGTCAAAATTTGCTCCACAGGCGGAAAATATCAATTGTTCACCGTAAACGTGTACGGACTTATGTATGTTATCGGCTACGAAAACGTAACGTCGCTAAGCCAACTCGCCGGCAAAAAAGTGCTGTCCATAGGCAAAGCCAACACGGGCGAGTACCTTTTTAAGGCATTGCTAGGTAAGGCCGGCGTAGCGTTGGAAGGCGAAGGCGCGGTAGACATTTCCTACTACGCGGACGGCTCGGAAGTCGGTCAATTGTTGCTTGCGGGACAGGGCGATTTTGCTTTGCTCGGCGAGCCTGCCGCAACAAACTTCATCAACAAAGCCGCAACGCAGGGCAAAACGCTTTATAGAGCGTTTGACCTTCAACAACTTTGGAAGACCGCAACCGAATCGGACAGCGTCGGTTATCCGCAAGCAAGCGTAGTTGTCAAAAAGGAATTGCTTGCCGACAAAGATTTTGTGTCGGCTTTGTACCAAACCTTGACGGCAAACGAACAGTTTTTGCAGGAAAACGTGGCGCGCTTAAAGGATATTTTGGTGGGCGCGGGCAGCAGCATTCAGGCAAACTACACGGCGGACATAATTGCTCGTTGCAATTTGCGCGTAGTTAAGGCAAACACTCAAAAACAGGTCATTTCCACCTATTTGGGCGAGTTCGGCGCGGCTTTTGCAAACATGCTTAAAGACGAAATCTATTATGAATTCTAAAACAAAAAAAATACTCTTGCAGGCGGCGGGCTGGATTGCGGTCGTTGCCGTAGTATTCGGCGTTTGGCTGTGTGTTTCTTTGGCGAAAGATAATGCATTGCTTTATCCAACGCCGGGCGAAGTGTTTATCGAAGCGGCAAAAATGCTCGGGCAAAAGGCAACGTACTTGTCGCTTTTGGCAACGTTGTTGCGCTCGGTGGCGGCGTTTGTCGTGTCGGCAGTTGTCGCCGTGACGCTTGCCGCAATCACTGGGCTGTTTCCTAAAGCCAAAAAGTACGTTGACGTGGTGGTTCTTCCTTTTCGTTCGGTGCCTACGATGTCGGTAATTTTGATTGCGGTTATGATGTTCTCCGACGAGTTAGTGCCGGGTTTCGTGGCGTTTTTGATAGTTTTCCCCGTGCTTTTCAGCGCGTTCGAGAGGGAGATTTCCGATTCCAGATTGCCGCAGGTTTGTCAGGTTTACAATGTGGACAAGGGCAAGCAACTGGGGTACGTGATTATGCCGCAAATCGGCTCGGTTGCGTTGCCTTGTTGCCGGGACAACGTTCCGCTGTGCATAAAAATCATCATTGCGGGAGAGGCGCTGGCTTTTCCCAAGAGAGGCATAGGACAGGATATGTATGCCGCAAAGCAATCGCTGGAAACGGCGCGTCTGCTGGCACTTACACTGCTTATGCTTGTCGTTTGCATTTTGTTGCAGGTTTTGTTTGGTGCATTGGAGAAAAAACATGGTAAAACTAACTGACATAACCGTCAAATACGGCAAAAACGTAGTGCTGGACAAATTTTCGGCGGAGTTCGGCAGCGGTGTGAACGTCATCGTCGGCAGGTCGGGTTGCGGCAAAAGCACGTTGCTCAACGTGGTTGCCGATTTGGTGGAATACCAAGGCGTTTGCGATTCCCAAAAGCCGTCTATAGTGTTTCAACAACCCAATTTAGCTCCGGTAAAGGTGTGGAAAAACGTCGACTTGGTTATGCCGCGCGGAAACAACAAGCAAAAAATAGAACGCTACTTGCAATTGGCAAACATAGGCGATAAAGCCGAACGCATAGCAACCACGCTTTCCGGCGGAGAACAACGCCGCGTGGATTTGGCTCGGGCGTTTGCTTCGGAAAGAACCGTGATGCTGTTCGACGAGCCTTTCGGCGGATTGGACTACGCGATCAAGTCGTCACTATACGTTGTTTTGGATGATTTGCTGCGTTCGGACAGTCAAAAAACCGTGCTTTTGGTAACGCACGACGCCGACGACGCGTTGGCGCTGGGGGATAACGTTTATCTTATGAGCGGCTCTCCTGCAAAAACCGAACTGCTTTTTTCTGTGTCCGAACCGCGCGTCGAAAGAGATTTGTACAGCGAGCGTTTTGTGGAACTTCGCAAGATCATTCAAAACAAAATGGCGTTGTAACTTAAAAGACAGTTGTAACCATGGTAAAGTATTGCCGCAAAAGTGCAACGATTTTTCTTAACGGAATAGTTTTGAGATAGTTAGCGATGAACCGATGTTTACGTATAAAATCGGACATACTCTCTACTATTCAAAATGCCGCAATGCCGCATAGGCAAAAAGAATTGCAAGCGTCCTAGTTGCACTTGCAATTTAAGGCAAATTTTGTTTTGCCAAATTTTCGAAAAATATATTGAAATTTTCCTTAAAATGATATATGATATAGGCAAGGCATAAATAGTGCCAATGATTTTGGAGGACACTAAAATGATACAAGTTATTTGCGGCGAAAAAGGCTCGGGCAAAACAAAGCAATTGGTAGAATTGGCAAACGCTAACGGAAAGTCTGCAAAAGGTATCGTGGTATATATCGATCGTAGCAACAAGCGTATGCACGATTTGGACAGAAGCGTGCGCCTCGTGGACGCTTCTCACTACGGAATAAAAACGCAAGGCGAATATATTGCTTTTGTAAAAGGCATGTTGGCAGGCAACTTCGACATCGAAACAATCTATATCGACGGTCTATCTCGCTTGTTCGATTGCAGCGTTGCCGAAATGGAAGAAATTTATCAAGGCATCGGAAGCCTTTCGGAAGAATACGGTGTAAAATTCGTAATCACGGCAAGTTGTGCTGCGGACAACCTTCCCGAGTTTGTCGCCAGATACGTAAAGTAGTTTCAATTTAACAAACAAACAGCGAGATTTGCCCAAATGCGGCGAACCTCGCTGTTTTTTGTGATATAAAGCTGTTAAAATTTTTCTGCTAAACAAATATAATTGCAATCACTTTGCGTTTTTTACTATAACTACAAACCTTCCGTCAACCGAAACGTTGCAAGTGCTTGTTGTTTCTGGCGGAGATATGGTAGAAGTCAAGCTTTCAAAAACGCCTTTTGCTGCCAATGCTTTTATCGCAGATTTGAATTCTACAACTACGACGTCGGCCTGCGTAAAAGCTTTGTCAATATCCGTTTCGGCAAATTCTCCGATATACAGCATCGCCGTCGGCGTTATGTCTATATGAGTTTCAATTTCAACGCCTAGTTTTTTAAAAAAGTTCTCCGCATGCATATCCGTAATTTTTTCTTTGTCCGGATACTGGGCAGCGAAGTCGTCTAGCGTTTTTCCGTTGTCGCAAGCGGTAAAAACGCATGCGCAAATGACGATTAGAGCCGCAACGAAAGCGAATTTTTTCATAAATTTCTCCTCGGCAAAATCACGCGTTATTCTTTCACGCGGACGCGGAGCGGAATATGCATACTATCGGCAAGTTTGCGGCATTTTTCCACATCCTCTTTGCCGATGCTGTCCACAACCGAAAACACCACGTTGCCGCCTTTTTGTTTGCAAAGTTTGGCAAATTCCAAAAGCGCGTCAAAGGCTTTTTCTCCAAAGACGCTTTTGCAGTGCGCCTGATATTTTGCGGCTGTACATTCGTTCAGCGAAACGTTAATCACGTCGCAACTTACGGCAATTACGTCGGAAACGTCCTTTCCGTGTATAAGATTTGCCTGTCCGTTGGTGTTTATGCGGGTAGTTTTGTCTATGCAGTGCAGGTAACTCGCCACTTCGTCCAGCGTGTCCAGGTTGTACGTCGGTTCGCCGAATCCGCAAAAAGTGATTTCGCTTTCAAAGTCGTCCAAGTTTTGCGGAAGTTGCTCGATGATGTCTTCCGCCGTCGGTTCTTCTTCTATCCAAAGCGTGGTGCCTTGCATTCCGTCCCGTCCGTGGCGTATGCAAAAGTCGCAATTGTTGCTGCAACGGTTGGTAAGGTTAATATACAATTTTTTGCCTATATTGTAAACGTAGTTGTTCATAGTGTCGTTGTTTTTAATTTCAATGTATTTATGATTATGCAAATCGCATTATCGCGTAGTCGTTCGTATTTGAATTACGGCTATGCGTAGCTAGGGTATTGCAATTTTTGTCTTATTTACGCAAAAGTCGACGCTGTTTTAGTCGAGGTTGTTCGCCGCCAAATACTCGGCGATTTTCGGGAACAACGTCAGGCAGTTGTTCAAAATGATTTCGTCCGCTTGCTCGGTCGTAATTCCGTAAACCGAGGCGATTTTTTCCACGATTAGCGGTATGTTGAAGGGCGTGTTTACCGTGCCTCTAAAAGGAACGGGAGCCATGTACGGACTGTCGGTTTCGCACAAAATGCGATCCGTGGGTATTGCCGCAATAACGCTTTCCTTTTTTGCGCTTTTGAAGGTGATTGCGCCGCCAAAAGCAAAGTAGTGTCCGCGTTTTACCATTTGTTTGGCAAAATCTTCGCTGCCGCTGTAGCAGTGCCACAAAACGCCGTGGTTCAGGTATTTTTTTTGCGCCGTCAGTATGTCGTCGGCATCGCCGTAGGCTTCTCGCACGTGCAAAGTTACGGGCAAACCCAGTTTGTCGGCAATTTCCAACTGCCGGGCAAACGCGTCCCGCTGAATTTGGCGGTCGGATAGGTCGTAGTGGTAGTCCAAACCTATTTCTCCAACGGCAACGACTTTGGGATTGTTTGCCAGTTCAAACATTTTGCCCGCGAATTTTTGGTCAAAGTCCTTGCTTGTGTGCGGATGCATGCCGATTGTCGCAAAAATCTTGGGATATTTGTTCGCCAAGGCAACCGAACTTAACATCGTAGGGTAGTCCGAACTGTTGTTTATCACGAATTTTACGTCAAATTCGTCAAAGCGAGAAACGATTTCGTCAACTTTTCCGTCAAACGCTTGGTCGTCCAAGTGTAAATGGCTGTCTATCATCAGCGAACTTCCTTGCCCGAGCCGATTTCCTTTTCGGGAGAAACGAACACGACGCTGTGTCCATCTGCGGCGCACAAAATCATACCGTTGCTTTCCACTCCGCGGATTTTTGCCGGTTTAAGATTTTTTACCAGCACAACGGTTTTGCCGATCATATATTCCGGCGTGTAGTATTGCGCAATTCCGCTAACAACTTGCCTTATTTCGTTTCCGACTTCCAACTTAAACACAAGCAATTTGTCCGATTTTGCAACCTTTTCGCAGGAAAGTACCTTTGCGGTGCAAAGTTTAACTTTTGCAAAGTCGGCAATATCAATCTGTTCTTCGGCAGCCGTTTGTTGTTTGGCTTGTTCGGCGGCTTGTTTTTGTTCGTCCGCGGCTTTAAGTTCGGCAAGTTCTTTTGCCGGATCGATGCGGTTGAACAAATTTTCGCCTTTTACAACTTGTTTTCCGTCCAAAACTCCGCCGAACGTTGCAAGCGACGCAAAGTCTTTGGGCGTTTTCGTTCCGAATTTTGCAAAAATGCGATCTGCCGTTTCGGGAATAAACGGCGCAAGCAAGGTTGCCGCAAAGCGGATACATTCGCACAAAACGTACATAACGGTTGCCAAACGGGTTTTGTCTCCCTGTTTGTTAAGTATCCAAGGCGTCGTTTCGTCGATGTACTTGTTGGCTCGTTGAACGATTTTGAATATGTCGGCAAGGGCGTCGGGCGCGGAAAGGTTGTCCATATCCGTTCTCACCTTGTCCGGCGTGGAGGTGCAAAGAGCGATAAGTTCCTCGTCCAATTGGTTGTATCCTTGCGGAGCAGGCACAGTTCCGCCGAAGTACTGACCTACCATTGCGGCGGTGCGGCTGACCAAGTTGCCCAGGTCGTTTACCAAGTCGCTGTTGGTGCGAGCGATAAGCGCTTCGGTGGAGTAGTTTCCGTCGCTGCCGAAGGGGATTTCTCTCAGCAAAAAGTACCTCACGGCGTCCGCGCCGTAGCGATCGGCAAGGAAAAACGGATCTATGCCGTTGCCGAGCGATTTGCCCATTTTTTGGTCGCCCATAAGCAGCCAACCGTGTCCGTAAACCTTTTTGGGAAGGGGCAAATTTAGCGCCATCAAAAGCGCAGGCCAAATTATGGTGTGGAAGCGAACTATTTCTTTGCCTACCATGTGCAGGTCGGCAGGCCAAAACTTATCGAAATTGGAGTGGTCTTCCTGCAAGTAGCCCAAGGCGGTGATGTAGTTGGAGAGCGCGTCTACCCAAACATATGCAACGTGTTTGGGATCAAACGGCAATTTTACGCCCCAGTCGAACGTCGTGCGGGATACGCACAAGTCTTTCAGTCCGGGCTTGATAAAGTTGTTTATCATTTCGTTCATACGGGATTTTGGCGAAATAAAATCCGGATTTTCCTCGTAGAACTTGATCAGGCGGTCTTGGTATTTGGAAAGGCGGAAAAAGTAACTTTCTTCCTTTTCCGGCTTAACTTCTCTACCGCAATCGGGACATTTTCCGTCCACAAGTTGGCTTTCCGTCCAAAAACTTTCGCAGGGCGTGCAATACAAGCCTTCGTAGCTGGATTTGTAAATATCTCCGGAAGCCAGCAATTTTTCGTATATTTTTTGTACGGTCTTTTCGTGATAGTCGTCGGTGGTGCGGATAAACTTGTCGTAGGAAATATTCAGCACTTTCCAAAGTTTTACGATTTGCTCGTAAAGTTTGTCCACAAATTGCTTGGGGGTAACACCGGCTTTTTCGGCTTTTTGTTGCACCTTTTGACCGTGTTCGTCCGTACCTGTAAGGTAAAACACGTCAAATCCGTCCATTCGTTTGAAGCGCGCTATCGCGTCGCAACTGACGGTCGTGTAGCAGTGTCCGATGTGGAAATTTCCGCTGCTGTAATAGATTGGGGTTGTGATGTAGTAAGTTTTTTTGTCCATTTTGACCTCTCGGTTTTTCGCAAGCGGCAAATGAAACCGCTCCGATATTTATTTAGACGGCAAACGTCGCAGTCTATCAGTAAATTATAACAACCTTTGTTGCTTTTGTAAACCGAATTTAACTCGGCGGCGGCAAAATGGCATGCAACAAAAGCGGCAGTTGATTTTGTTCGGTTGACTTGCGCAAAATACGGAGCGGTGATGATATTTCTCATTTAACAAAGAAAATTTCGGCTTTTTATGGTAGCGATTGTCCGTAGTAGGCAGTAGTCACGTAGATTTTGGAGGTATGGCGAACCCGAGCGG
>CAKRAM010000083.1 GCA_934294965.1 uncultured Clostridia bacterium | reverse complement strand
CTCGCATATTTTTTTCCGTAGTTTTGCCCAAATCGTGCAAAGCGCACAAGCAAAAACGCCGCTTTTTCCAAACTCGAAGTGCAAAAACCGCACGCAAGCTTTTGCGAAACATTCGCCCCGAGTTTGATATATTTGCCGACAAACAAAGATTTGCCATTCAAATCTATAGTATGTTTTTGCACATACCGAAACAAGTGTTACAACACACTATAAAAGCCAAACCGCAAAAATTTGAAGGATTTTGCCACCGTGCAAATTATTTGCCATCAAAATTTGTATTATTATAACACAAAAACGCACAAAAATAAAGTATTGAGCCGCCGTTTTACGTAATTATTGGTTTTGTATTTGCCGTTTTTATGGCTAAAATTGCCGTTTCGACAAAAGTATTCAAATTTAGCGAATACCACTGAGATTTGCAATGATATTTGCCTATATTATAGTCAATACTCTCTAAAAATCTTATACGGAAACACGTGCGCTCCGCAAAAGCCATACCGACACCGATTTTTTTGCCTAGCATTTTGCAAAAATTCATTACGGTGTGGCCTTGTTTCCCCCAAAAAAAGGAGAATTTATGTTTGAATTTAACGTCGAATCTCAAAGCGACAAAATGGCGCAATGCCTAAAAAGAATGCTGTCCTTGCCCGTATTTATGTGCATAGGCACGGAAAAAGTGTTCTCCGACAGCCTCGGTCCGCGCGTGGGAACACTGCTTAACGACCGAATGAAAACGCCGCAATTCGTCTACGGATTGGTCAACAGTAACATCACGGCGGAAAACCTGTGCGCTTCATACCAAATTATTCGCGCGTTGCATCCGCATAAACAAATAGTGGTCATAGATGCCGCCGTAGGCGCGCACGAACAAATAGGCACAGTGCAGGTTTCATCCGAAGGCTTGCTCCCCGGGGCGGCAACAAACAAAAACCTGCCGCAAATAGGGGACGTTAGCATTGTCGGCATTGTGGGAGAGCGCGGCATGGCGGATTTCTACACAACGGCGGCGGAGAAAGAGAAACTCGTCAACAAAATTGCCGAATTTATCGTTTCGGCAATCGTTTTTGCCACAGAAGACAACCTTTGTTCCTCACTGCAACAAGCGTAAACAATTTGAAGGAATTTCATTCATTGCCGCAAACTGTTTTTGCAGTAGATCCTTTTTGCTGTGTCAAATTCCACCATAGTACGTGCGCGTACCACGGTCGGTTGCCTTGCAAAAACAATCATTCAGCATTAGTCGCAAAGGCGTTAAAGCACTCCATGCCGTCGACGTAAAATGAAAGTATTATAATCGTTTATTCAGACTACTGCCGATAACCATTGATGTTTTTTGACGGAAGTGCTACATGTTTTTGCAGTAGGTTCAAATGCACGTCCTACTGTCCAAGTAGTTTCGATTTGACCTACCTCGCTTCGTGTGACCAAAAACAAAAGTTTCATTTTAGAACAATCTTGTTCCGTAGCGTTGCAACGATGTTTTGAAAAACACCCTTGCACATTTACTGCTTACCGTCACACAAAGTGCATCGCAGTTGTAAGCGCGCCAAAGTGTTGCCGGACTAGACAGCGTTGCGATGCTGCAGTTGACCGGACTGCAAGCAACGATAACAATATAATGCGGCGCTTGGGTTTGCATTTAGTCACGAAAGGCTCGAATCGAAACTGCCTAACAAAGCGGTTCTCTACGCTTTGCATGTGAGCGTTCGGGAAAAAGGCAAAAAAGTCGCGTTTTAGATGTAATTGGCGGCGAGAAACGAAATCCCAAATAATTTTTCGTTAAAACGGCGTTTAAGGATAATTAAAGTTTGTACAACTATAATAAATTCGTCAAAACTATTCACGCCGTAATTTTGTATGAAGATAATCGTTTCGGTATTGCTGCGGAATTTATTTTTCCGTTATGCCGATACTATTATCATATACTATATGAAGTAAGTCTTTTTGCCGGTCGGCAAAATCTTTCAAACACTTGCGTGTTGGCAAAAACCAGCGTTTTTACACTTCGAGTATGTAAAGCGTAGAAGCCGCAAACCATTGCAAGAAAGTTTGCAACTTCCTATATTTCTGCGTATTATTATTTTTACGGCGCGCGGAATTTGACATTCGCCGACCGCTTGTGATACAATACTTTGTAAGCAAGTTTGCGGCGCAAATGAAAAATCGCAAAGATAAATTCGTTGCAACAAAGGAGAGAACAAATTGAATCAAAAAAACAAACGTTTGATACTTACCCTAGTCGCCGTAGTGGCGCTGGTAGCTATATTTGCGGTTATGTTCCAAATGCTGGGCAACCGCGCGACGAAAATAAGCGAATATACGTTTAGGAAAAACATCGGCAAATTCGTGGAAATTAACCTTAATATATACAAGGTTACCTGTAAAGACGAAAACGGCGCGGTGTATTCCTTCGTTACGGCAGATCGAAACGAATTTAATTCGTTCGTGCTGCAAGCAATGGAAAACGGCACGGCAAACGCAAAACTTTTGGAAGGCAACGCCTACACCGTAACCGATCCCAACGCAACAAGTTGGACGGACTACATTATGCCCGTTTTGTGGATTTTGTTGCTTGTGGGCATGGCTGTTATTATGTTCCGTTCCATCGCGCGTCAAAATAACCAAAACATGGACTTTGGCAGATCACGCGCAAAGATGGTCAAGGACATAAAAGTTCGCTTTTCCGACGTGGCAGGTGCCGAAGAAGAAAAAGAAGAATTGCAGGAAATCGTGGAATTTTTGAAAGATCCCAAAAAATTCAACGAAATGGGTGCACGCGTTCCCAAAGGCGTTTTGCTGGTAGGTCCTCCGGGAACGGGTAAAACGTTGTTTGCAAAAGCCGTCGCAGGCGAAGCAGGCGTGCCGTTCTTCTCCATGAGCGGTTCTGACTTTGTGGAAATGTTTGTTGGCGTGGGCGCAAGCCGCGTCAGGGATTTGTTTGACCAAGCAAAACGCAACATGCCCTGCATTATCTTCATAGACGAAATCGACGCGGTAGGTCGTCAACGCGGCGCAGGTTTGGGTGGCGGAAACGACGAACGCGAACAAACGTTGAACCAATTATTGGTGGAAATGGACGGTTTCGACACAAGCACAAACATCATCATTATGGCTGCAACCAACCGTGCGGACATTTTGGACCCGGCACTTATGCGTCCCGGACGTTTTGACCGTCAGGTTTACGTAAGTCGCCCGGACGTACGCGGAAGAGAAGCCATTTTGAAAGTTCACGCTCGTCAAAAACCCATCGGCCCGGACGTAAACTTCCGTACCGTTGCAAGAATCACGGCAGGATTCACAGGTGCCGACCTTGCCAACCTTCTTAACGAAGCGGCAATTTTGGCGGCACGCGCCGGTAGAAAAGTTATCACCATGGAAGACGTAAACGAAGGCATCAACAAAGTCGTTATGGGACCGCAAAAGAAATCCCGTCTTGTTACCGAACCGGACAAACGAATCACCGCCTACCACGAATCCGGACACGCAATTTTGGCAAGTTGCCTAAAATACTGCGATCCCGTTCACGAAGTTACAATCATTCCTCGCGGAATGGCTGCAGGCTACACGATGACGCTTCCGGAAAACGACAACGACCACGTAACAAAGCAACAATTGCTGGACCAAATTACCATGACTTTGGGCGGCAGAGTTGCCGAAGAACTTATCATCAAAAACGTCAGCACGGGCGCAAGTGGAGATATTCGTCAACTTACGCAAACGGCGAAACGCATGGTTACCGAATGGGGTATGAGCGACAAAATCGGACCTCTCTTCTATGGTAGCGACGGCGAAATTTTCGTCGGCAAAAACTATCAAACGGAAAAAGGCTATTCCAACGAAATTGCCGACACCATCGACGAAGAAGTTAACAAAATCGTCACGGCTTGTCACAAACGCGCAACCGAGTTGCTTTCGGAAAGAGAAAGCATTTTGCACACAATGGCAAAAGTGTTGTTCGAAAAGGAAACAATCCACACGGAAGAAGTGGAAATGCTTATGCAAGGCAAATCCGCCGAAGAAGTTATTGCCGCAATGGATAAAACCGAAGCGGCTGCTTCCGAACAGCCGTCCGAAACGCCTAGCGCACAGTAATGATTATAACAAACAATTTGCGGCAAGAATTTTCTTGCCGCTTTTGTTTTATACCCAAACAGCGAGCGACGATAACGACGTATTGCGGCGTTTAGTTGCGCACTTCGCCACGAAAGGTTCAAATTGACACCGCCTAAATAAACTCTATTGTTTGATTTTATCGTCAAATGTGATATACTTAAACGGTAAACGACAACTTGATCGGCATTTTTGCCTCAAAATTATATTCTTAAACATGTTCAACGTAGACCTAAAAACAAAACTTAACAATTTACCCGCCGAACCGGGCGTGTACATTATGTTGGACTTAGACGGCAACATTTTGTACGTGGGAAAAGCCAAAGTGCTTAAAAACCGCGTTCGACAGTATTTTCACGCTTCAGGCAACAAGTCGGAAAAAGTGCTGGCTATGCTGAGTCACGTTGCCGATTTTCGCTACATTATCACCGCCAGCGAAACCGACGCGTTAAGTTTGGAAAACACGCTCATAAAAAAGCACACGCCTCCCTACAACATTTTGCTAAAAGACGACAAGCAGTATCCGTATATCAAAGTCAACCTTTCGGCAAAATTTCCAAAGTTTGTGGGTACGCGTCGTTTGCAAAAGGACAACTGCCGCTATTTCGGTCCGCTTACGCAGGGAGGAGTTAAGTCTTTCTTGGATATTTTGGGTTCGGTTTTTCCAACGGTGACTTGCAACTACAACTTGGACAAACTGCCCAAAAACTTTCGCCCCTGCCTTAACTACCACATCGGAAGATGCTGCGCACCTTGCATAGGCAACGTAACAAAGGAGCAGTACAATCAAATAGTTGCCAAAGCAATTCGTTTTTTGCAGGGAGACGACACCGAAGTTAAACAAATCCTCACTCAAAAAATGACGGACGCTTCGGACAAAATGCTGTACGAGCAAGCCCTCACCTACAAAAAATATCTTGCTCTCATCGACAAAATTGCCCAGCAACGCATAGTTGTTTTGAACAAATTTGTGGATTACGATATGTTTGCCGTGGCTTCCAACGGAAAAAACTGCGTGGTAAACCACTGTATGATTCGCGGTGGCAAGGTTGTCTATTCGGACAACATCGCCGTTTCCGACGCGGCTTTGGACGAAGCGCAAACGCTTTCCAGTTTTTTGGCGGAATATTGCAACAGCGTTCAACTTTGCGGAGAAATTTACACAAACGTCCGCTTGGACGACGAAGAAGAAGTAGCAAAAGTTATCGAGCAAAGCACCGGCGTAAAAACCGTGATAAAATGTCCGCAAAAACAGGACAAAAAACGCCTTGTGGATATGTCCTATCGCAACGCGGTGGAGTACCTTACAAAAAGTCAAACGGCTATCGACAAAAAATACAACACAACGCACGGGGCGGTGTTGCAACTTAAAGAGTTGCTTCACCTAAAACAAATGCCCACTCGCGTGGAATGCTACGATATCTCCAACGTTCAGGGTGTGGACAAAGTTGCCAGCATGGTGGTTTTCACCAACGGTCAAAAGGACGCTTCCCAGTACAGGCGGTTCAAAATTCGCACCGTGGAAGGCGCAAACGACTTTGCCAGCATGAAGGAAGTTCTTACTCGCCGATTCAACAAAATGAAGGAGGGCGACGGCGTCTTTGGCAAAACTCCCGACCTTATCGTCGTGGACGGCGGTTTGGGGCAGTTGGAGTACGCCCGTCAAGCAATGGAGGAGTGCGGCGTAAGCGTGCAAATGGTTTCGCTTGCCAAGCGCGAGGAACTTGTTTACACGTTGGACAATCACGAGCCTATTTTCCTTCCGCGCAACAGTTTTGCGCTAAATTTGCTAATAAACATCCGCGACGAATCCCACCGATTTGCCATTACGTATTTCCGCAAGTTGCACAACAAAAACAGCATAAAATCGTCCTTGCAGGACGTGGAAGGCATAGGGGAAAAACGCCGTATAGAACTTATTCGCCATTTCAAAACGATGGACAACCTAAAATCCGCATCCGTGGACGAAATTGCCGCAGTAAAGGGCATGTCCAAACCGTCGGCGGAAAAACTGTACGAGTATTTGCACGAGTAGCGCGCCGCAAAACTTGCTTAATAAATGCGGATATGGATTCAATTCCTAATCGCCAATTGCCCCAAAGGCGGCTTTTTACACGCGCTCTCTTGCAGTGAAACCACCCGACCGCTATAAAAATAACAAATCGGATTTGTTTTCGCCCGTATGTATCGTTTTATCCAAACGACGGCGGAACAAACAACCTCAAAATCTCAATTTAACAGTCGGATAACCGTCGCTTTCGGTTATCCACCGTTCCAAACTCCACACAAATTCCACAAAGGAGACACTCACATGAATGCCGCAAAATTTTGCAAAGTCAGTTTTGAGCAATTTGCCGATTTCGGCGACCAAAACACGTACAACGATATAATCTTGCCCCGTCGCGCAACGGCAAAAAGCGCAGGTTACGACTTTTTTGCGCCGTCGGCAATAGATTTGTTGCCCGGTCAAACAACTACGGTTGCAACCGGCATTCGCGCCCTTATGCCGTCTGATTGGTGTTTGATGATTTATCCGAGGAGCGGTTTGGGTTTCAAATTTCGTTTGCGGCTCAACAACACGGTGGGCATTATCGACGCCGACTACGCCGAAAGTCCCAACGAAGGGCATATTTTTGTCCGCATAACCAACGAAGGTGACAAAACTTTGCACATAGACGCAGGCACGGCTTTTGCGCAGGGAGTGTTTACTCGTTACCTGCTCACCGAGGACGACGACTCAACCGCGCTTCGCACAGGCGGATTAGGCTCAACCGACAAAGGAGAATAGCGGCGTATGACAAATTTCATTTCTCAAAAAACCGTTTGGGGAGAGTGTCTTTCTGATAAGCCCCTGCAAGAATATCCTCGTCCGCAAATGGTCAGGGACAGTTATCTTAATCTTAACGGGTGGTGGGACTACGCAATCGTTTCCGACGGGGAAGTTCCCACCGAATTTCAAGGCAAAATTCTGGTTCCTTTTTCGCCGGAATCTATTCTTTCCGGAGTAAATCGTCAACTTAAACCGCATGAACTTTTGTTTTACAAAACAACGTTCACTTTGCCAAAAAACTTCAATAAGGGCATTGTGCTTTTGCACTTCGGCGCGGTGGACAGTATTTGCGACGTATACGTAAACAACGTTTACCTGTGCCATCACGAGGGCGGCTACAATCCCTTCACGGTGGACGTCACAGCCAGCCTTGCGCAGGAAGAAAACACGCTGGTTGTAAAGGTGCGCGACGTGACCGATACGTCCTTCTACACCTGCGGCAAGCAGTCCACAAAGCGCGGCGGAATGTGGTACACTCCTCAAAGCGGCATTTGGCAAACGGTGTGGCTGGAAAGCGTTCCCAAACACTATATTTCCTCTTTCAAAATTACGCCAAATTTTCAAAACGCATCGGTTTCGGTGCAAGTTTCAACCAATTTCGACGAACCGGTAACGGTGCGCGTGTTGGAAAACGGCAATGAACTTGGCAAGTCGGACGGAAAAGGCACCATCTCCGTCAACTTCCCTGACGGCAAATTTGTTCCTTGGACACCGGAAAATCCTCACCTTTACGATTTGGAAATAATCTCTCGCCGAGACTACGTAAAAAGTTACTTTGGAATGCGCAAGTTTTCCGTTGCCAAAGTGGGCAAATATATGCGCCTTATGCTTAACGACAAGCCGTACTTTCACAACGGTTTGTTGGATCAAGGCTATTGGAGTGACGGTTTGTACACCGCACCTTCGGACGACGCACTTATTTCCGATGTGCTTACGATGAAAGAACTCGGTTTCAACATGCTGCGCAAGCATATAAAAGTTGAAACGCTTCGGTGGTACTACCATTGCGATAGGCTCGGCATGCTGGTTTGGCAGGATATGCCCAGCGGCGGCACAAAGCAAAACCTGTTTACAACGCTTGTTCTTCCAAACATCGGCATAAACAAAATTAAAGACGACAACTATAAGCGCTTCTCTCGCGAATCGGACGAAAGCCGCGAAACATTCATGCGGGAATACGCCGAAATGATAGACACCTTGTACAATTGCGTTTCCATTGCAATGTGGGTTCCGTTTAACGAGGCTTGGGGACAATTTGACGCAAATCAAGTTGCGGAGTTCACCAAGAACACCGATCCGACTCGCACGGTGGACCACGCCAGCGGCTGGCACGATCAGGGCGGCGGAGATATTTGCAGCATGCACGGATACTTCCGTCCCGTTCATCTTCGCAAAGACAAAAAACGCGCCGTTTGCCTTACGGAATTCGGCGGATACAGCTACAAGGACGCAAACCACTGTTTCAATCCCAACAAAACTTACGCCTACAAAAAGTTCAAAACCAGAAAGGAATTTAACCAAGGCATAGAAAAACTTTTCACAAGGGATGTTATCAAACAAATTCCCAAAGGACTTTCGGCGGCTGTCTACACACAAGTTTCCGACGTAGAGGACGAAACAAACGGACTTCTTACATACGACCGCAAAATTATGAAGGTGGATCCGGAACTTATTCACAAACTAAACCAACAAATCAAACTATGAACGAACACGAAAAATTTATGAAAGCCGCGCTAAAGCAAGCGCAAATTTCGGCAAAAAACAACGAAGTGCCAATCGGCGCGGTGGTGGTGAAGGATGGCAAAATTATCGCGCGCGCACACAACACGCGCAACAAAAGCAAAAACGCCGTCGCTCATGCCGAAGTGCTTGCCATTGAGCGCGCCTGCAAAAAAATCGGCGATTGGCGGCTTAGCGGTTGTCGCCTGTACGTAACTTTGGAGCCGTGTGTGATGTGTTTGGGAGCGTGCTTCAACGCGCGCGTTTACTCGGTGTATTTCGGCGCGTACGACCTCTCGGGCAGAGGCTCGGTATATCTTGCCGAATCAATCGGCACAACGCTCAATCACAACCTTGTTTTGCACGGCGGCGTGCTGGAAAAACAATGCTCCAAATTGCTTACGGATTTTTTCAATCAAAAAAGATTGCCCAAACAAGAACAAACAAACGTTTAACGTGTTGAGATTTTGCCGACCTTTGTTTTTCATCACGGTGGCTGTTTTCGTTGCGCAAACCACTCTGTCAATTTGTGCAGATTTGTGCAATTCCTGCGCATTTCGGAGAGAAAACAGGCTCGGCTAAACAAAGAAAAACCATTAACGTTTTTGTTTCATAGTCGGTCAAATTGCATCAATAACACTCAACAAACACAATAGTTTTCGATTTTTCTTTTGACCGGATGTGTTCATTGATATTCAAAACGTTTTTCCGACTGCAAAATTTCCAAAAACAAACAGGCACGCGCGATGACACATATCACACGGTTTGGCTTACTCAACAAAAACGGTTTGAGAGTTTTTCTCAAACCGTTTTTTATATGATTTTTCACAACTGTTTTTTCGGATACTCTTCAACTACTTCCAAAACATTTTTTAAGGCAACAAGCAGGCTTATTCCTTCTTTTCGATGCCGTTTGACGTTGAGTCTTGTTCGGCTTGGCTGTTTTCGTTTTGCAAAACTCCGTCTGCCGATTGACTTTCGGCAGTAGCTTCGGGCTGGCTTTCTTCGGTTTCGCTGCTTTTTTCGGACAAACTTTTTTGTTTTTCCTCCGCTTCGTCTTGATCATTTGAGACAATCGCTTTGGGTGTAAAACGCCCGTTTAGGC
>CAKRAM010000082.1 GCA_934294965.1 uncultured Clostridia bacterium | reverse complement strand
TTACGACGGCTAAAACAGCCGGCGTTTTTTTACCTTATTTGGTCCGTGAAAAGGTTTTTAAGAAAGTTTTGCAACCTTAATCAGGTTTGTGCCTATGCCAGCCTGCCCGATGGGTACTCCGGCGGTTATTACGATGTTATCTCCGCTGCCGGCAAGCCCAAGTTTTTTGACGGTTTCTTCCGCATGAATGAACATATCGTCGGTGTTATCGAACGTGGGACTTACGGTAGGAATAACGCCCCAACTTGTGGAAAGTTGGTTAAACACGCGGTCGTTACCCGTCATTGCGACGATGGGAACGGGCGGACGGAAACGAGAAACCATTCTTGCCGAAGTGCCGCTTGCCGTGTACACGACAATTGCCTTTGCGTCGATATCGAATCCGGTGTTGACTGCGGCGTGCGAAACGGCGTCGGTGTTGTTCATAAGTTTGAAGGGGGAATGAGTGTACATATAGCGATAGTCAACGTTCTTTTCCGCTTCCTCGGCTATGCGCCCCATTGTTGCAATCGTGTTGGGAGGATTTATGCCTACCGCGCTTTCGGCAGAGAGCATAACGCAGCTGGATCCGTCGTAGACGGCATTGGCAACGTCCACGATTTCAGCACGAGTGGGACGAAGGTTGGTTACCATACTCTCCAACATTTCCGTGGCGGTGATAACGAACTTGCCTGCCATACGGCTTTTTGTTATAAGCATTTTTTGGATTGCCGGAAGTTGTTCGTAGGGACATTCCACGCCCAAATCTCCGCGCGCAACCATAACGCCGTCCGACTCGGCAATAATTTCGTCAATGTTGTTTAGTCCGCTTTGGCTTTCTATCTTGGAAACGATGCAAGCGTCCTTTACGCCCTTGCTTGCCAAATATTGACGGATATCCAAAAGGCTTTGCTTATCCTGCACAAAACTTACGGCGTACATTTCCGCGCGATTTTTTATGCCGAAGTCCAAGTCGCGCTTATCCTGCTCGGACAAAAACGGCATGTTGAGTTTTACTCCCGGAACGAACAAGCCTTTGCGGTCGGAAAGCGTTCCGCTGTTTTGCGCAACGGTATGAATCGTGCCGCCCTCTATGCCTACGACTTTGAATATAAGCAATCCGTCGTTCATCAAAACGGTGCTGTCGGTGGATATATCCTTGTACAACTCCTTGTAACTTACCGAAACGCGAGTGTTGTCGCCGACGATATCTTCGTTTACGATGTCGAAAGGCATACCTTCGGTAACTTCTATCTTGCCATTTTCAAACGTGCCTATACGCACTTCCGGACCTTTTGTGTCTATCATTACGGGAATAGGCAAGCCCAAGTTGCGACGAATCTTTTTTATGTTGTCAATTTTTACCTGATGTTCTTCGTAAGTGCCGTGGCTCATGTTTATACGAGCAACGTTCATGCCGGCTTTCGCCATATCCATAAGTTGTTTATACGTTGTACTTGCCGGCCCCAGCGTACAAATTATTTTGGTTTTTCTCATTTTGCTCCTCCGTGATGAAGATAACGAAAATCGTTTGCAAATTTTCCGTTGAAAACGCGCTGTTCGGACGTTTTGTTGCCTTGGCAAACAAATATCCAAATTTCGCATTGTAACCATTATACAAAATTTGTCAACGAATGTAAAGCCTTTGTAAAGAACCGAAATAATTAAATTCCGAGCGATGTTTGTTCTCGGCTTCGGTTTGTTTCTTGCACGCAGCAAAACGCTCAAAATCTCATTTTCGGTTGACAACGATATTATGCGATGACATAATAATATTTAAGTTGATTGCTACCGCTTCCAGGCGGACTGACTACAAAATAAACCCGTTAAGGTATACTACTATGAACGACTACATTTGTGTGATTGGCGGTGCCAACGTGGACGTGACCTGCACTTCCTATGAACCGATTTTGCCCGAGGACAGCAACCCCGGAACGGCAACGACTTCGTTTGGCGGCGTGGGACGAAACGTTGCGGAAAACTTGGCTAGGCTGGGGCAAAAAGTTGTGTTTGTTTCGGTTGTGGGCAACGACCAAAACGGCAAAAATTTGCTGGAACACGCCCAAAAACTGGGTATTGACGTAAGCAACTGCCTTGTTTGCGAAAAGCCGACCTGCAGTTACGTTTCCGTGTGCGACAACAACGGAGAACTTTTTGTTGCCGTTGCCGCAACCGACACGATGAGCCAACTTACCCAAGAATATTTGCAATCCAAACTTGACGTAATTAACAACGCAAAGTGCGTGGTAATAGAAGCCAACGCGTGGCAAGCGATGTCCGTAACAAAGCACATCACAGCGCCTGTATTTATGGACGCGGTTTCCTCCAGAAAGATTGACAAGTGCAAAAACTCGCTGTATAATCTACGTTTCCTGAAACTCAACCGTGCCGAAGCCAAGCAAATAAGCGGAGTGAACGTCACGGACGAAAGTTCGGCTTTGCTTTGCACAAACAATCCGCTGCTTAAAGCCGTGCAATGCGTTTGCATAACCTGTGGCAAAAAAGGCGCGTACTTGGTGGAAAACGGAAAATGCATTTTTGTGCCTAGTTACAACGTTGCCGCGGTAAATACAAGCGGCGCGGGGGACAGTTTTTTGTCCGGAGCGGTTTTAGGCTTTGTAAAAGGTCTATCCGCCGAGGAAAGCGTAAAACTCGGCGCGGCATGCTCGGCATTGACGGTTCAGGCGCACGGAGCCGTTTCGGAAGATATGAACATCGAAAATATTTGCAGGATTTACGGAGGTAAACTATGAACAAATACTTGAACGTAAGCAAAGAAGTTAGAGAAGCGCTGAAAAACAACCAACCCGTGGTTGCGTTGGAATCGACAATAATCTCCCACGGAATGCCCTATCCCAAAAACGTGGAAACTGCGCTTGCCGTGGAAAAAATTATCCGCGATAACGGCGCAATACCGGCAACAATTGCCATCATCGGCGGCAAACTGACGGTCGGATGCTCGGAAGAAGAAATTGCCCTGCTCGGAAAGCAAGGACTTTCCGTTCCCAAGGTATCTCGCCGAGATATTCCGTTTGTGGTTGCGCAAAAAGCCAACGGAGCAACCACCGTTGCCGCAACGATGTACATTGCCTCACTTGCCGGAATCGACGTTTTTGCCACCGGCGGAATTGGCGGCGCTCATCGCGGTTCGGAAAAAACGATGGATATTTCCGCCGATTTGGACGAACTTCAACAAACAAACGTTATGGTTGTTTGCGCCGGAGCAAAATCTATTTTGGACATAGGTCTTACTCTTGAATGCCTGGAAACGCGCGGCGTTGCAGTCGTTGGTTACCAAACCGAAGATATGCCTGCGTTCTACACCCAAAAAAGCGGATACAAAGTGGACTATAAACTGGACACTCCCAAACAAATTGCCGAAGCGTTTTACTGCAAAAACGCAGTGGGACTGCGCGGCGGAATGTTGGTTGCAAACCCCATCCCCAAGCAATATGCAATGGACGAACAACGCATAAACGCCGCCATAGCCGAAGCGCTTGCCGAAGCCGACCAAGCAGGAATAAGCGGCAAAAAGATTACTCCGTTTTTGTTGGATAAGGTTCAAAAACTTACCGGTGGAGACAGTTTGGAATCCAACATCGAATTGGTGTTCAACAACGCCAAACTTGCAAGCAACGTTGCAAAAGAACTTTGCGCAATAAAAGAGGAAAACAAATGATTGTCGGCGGTTTGATGAACCTAACCCTTTTGGACTATCCGGAAAAAGTTGCCTGCACGGTTTTTACAAAAGGCTGCAACTTCCGCTGTCCGTTTTGCCACAACGCAACGCTGGTGAACGATCACGACTGTCAAGATTTGACCGTTTACGAAGTGTTGGAATTTTTGAAAAAGCGCAAGCCCGTGCTGGAAGGCGTTTGCCTGACCGGCGGAGAACCGCTCATCCAAAACGACGTGGAAGAATTTTTGACGACGGCAAAAAAAATAGGATACAATGTTAAGTTGGACACAAACGGAAGTTTTCCGGACAGGCTGATTGCCCTTGTGGAAAACGGCTTGATTGACTACTGCGCGATGGACGTGAAAAACAGCAAAAGTCGCTACGCGGAAACCATTGGCACAAATGTGGACATTGCGGCAATAGAAAAATCCGTCGCATACCTGCTTTCCCAAGACAAAATTCCGTTTGAATTTCGCACCACCGTTACGGCAAACTTCCACGACGAAAAAAGCATTGAGCAACTTGCCGAGTGGATTGCCGGCGCACCCAAATACTACTTGCAAA
>CAKRAM010000081.1 GCA_934294965.1 uncultured Clostridia bacterium | reverse complement strand
AGTACACTTTGTTGGTGCTGTCCAGCAGGTATAGTCCGTTATCGGTGGGGGCAATGTCTAAAATGTCCGCGCCGTTGGTGTGTCTAAGTGCGGGGGTTGTTGCCGTCCAAGTTTCATTGGGTTGTTGAGCAACTCTGTACGCCGTTTTGTTGTCGTAAATAACAAGGTGATTTGTTCCGTCGGAGTCGGCAAAACCGAATATTCCCTTTGCGTTGAAGTTCTGCACAAATTGCACTCCGGGATCGTTAAACTTATCGTCGGCAACAAATTCCGTGCCTGCTCCGTGATAGCGGTTTATCGTTCCGTTGGCAATGTAGTAAACGTACCCGTCCAAGCAGTAAATGGCAGTGGGCGCGGATAGTTTTTGGTAGGAAAGGTTTTTGTCGCTTGTTTCGGCAACGTACATAAGGTTGTTTCCCAAGTAGTAGGGAGTGTCCTTCTCTCCGAACTTGCCCATCACAACGTCCACGATAAAGTTGTTTGTTTTGTGTTCCATTGCAATTTTGGACGTGTCCAAAGTGCCGTCGGAAAGGTCGTAAATAACAAATTCCTCGCCGAACAGAACAATCAAACCGTTTTCGCAAGCGGTAACCGTGGTGATGTTTCTGTCAAGTTTGATCGAGTACAGGTATTTAGGTTGCGCCAGCGATGCGTCGTAGCACAAAATAACCGATTGACCGTCGGCAACGTTGTCGGCAACGTACAGGCGCTGGTTGATCACTGCAATTGCGACGGGGTTTATGAACACGTTGTCGGCAATGGTTTCGGCGCTTGCCGTAGTGCCGATGTTAATGGCACAAACTACTGCCGAAAACATTACCAAAGCCAATATAATGCTAAAAATTCTTTTTGTTTTCATAGTGATTCCGATTTGTAAAACCGCTCAAAACGATGCAGGCGGTGATTAGCATATATTTATACCTTATTATTATATCAAAACACTTGACATTTTTCAACAGTTTTCGACACACAATTTGCTTGCAATTTGAATTGCTAAATTTTCCCCAAAACAAATTTTTCAAAAAAAGTTTAGCAAGCAAACAAACACTGACAAGCTGTTGTCAAAGCAAATGTGTATAATGCAACTAGAACAAATGTTCCAAAATAAGCCAAATTGCCGAGCAATCCTCAACTTGCCGAGAAAAATTCCACTGCCCCCTCGGCAAGACCTGACGAAAATGGTAAACCGACCATGCGCCCCTTTCAAATTTTCGCTTGTAAGTTTACTTGGTTGTACGAGCAATAGTGCAAAGCGGCATTGCAAAATCGTATCGGTTGTAAACACTTCCGAGATGCAAACGAATCGGGTTTTTCGGTTTTTCAAAATGCCTAAACGTTTCGTCGTTATTCTTCCGAGTTATGCTGTCGCAATGTACTATTATGTTTGCGCACGATACGCAATTGTGCAACAAAAATGTTTTGCAATTGTACTTTTGCGCATTGAGTTCTACAACTCGTTTCAGACTTGTTCGGCATAGCTTTTGCTCGGTGTTTCTTTCGTCGTTGCAACCCCTTTCTTGTGCGGCTCGATTGCTTTGCCTTGCAAATTGTAATTTCAATTGCTTGTTTTGGTTTGTTCTTTGCCGTTTCGGCACGATATAGTGGGGTAAAATTATGAATTTTGAAATGATAGTACTAAAACTGCAACCTTTTGCGTCGGATACCGTACAAAGGTTAACAAAAAAGACAAAAAAAATTGCCCGCCAATCCTACGACGACAGTCGTTGGAGCAACGGGACGCTGGGGCAAATATATCACATTTTGGATTTGCAACAAAAAAACAGTTATTGCAAGGAATTTTGTATGGATTTTAAGCGTGCTTTTGCCGCGTTGGACAAGTCCTCTCGATTTTTGCTTTATACAACTTATCTTACTGATTGCCGTCGCGATTTGGTTCGTAGGCACTTCGGATATTCGCCTAAAAAGTTCAATGCCGAGCTTGCCCACGCTCGTAAACGCTTCGCAACCGAGTTGTCCTGCCGCAAGTTGGACGCACGATGGCTGGGTAGAACGATGGGTGCGTACTTCGGTTTGACAAAACTCAATCCGCAAACAAAACCGCAGGAAAAAATCCTTTGCAACCAAGTTCTCGGCAAGTTGCTTGCGGCATTGTAACTAAATTTATTCCGAGTTCGCTATGCGATAGGCGCAAAAAATCGTCAAATATCGTCGTCAAAAACGTTTCGTCGGTTTTTTGCGTCTTGCTTTTTGCCAAACGGAAAAAACGCGCAAGTCGTAAGTGTAACCGCAAGCAAAATCACAAACACAATCATCACAATTTCCGCAGCGGGGGAGGTTTTCACATAGGCGGAGTTGCCGTCGTCGCCCGCAGGTTCTTTGCCTTCACTCGGCGTAACGGGGTTCACAGTCGGCTTGCTTGGCAGCGGCGTGGGGTGGGGCGAAATTTGCGGCGCACTCACTTCGCTTGCTTCCACGTAGCCGAATTTTCCGCAGTACCAAACATAGTGCCAAAGTTTGTCGTATCCGAAAATCGAGCCGTAGTAGCTCATTCTTTGAGTGTTCAGCGCGGTTGCGACAACTTGTGCTGACGGCGTTGGGGAAAGCCTCAAAGTTGCACTGTTTTCGCTCACGGCAATTTTAACTTGCGGATAGTGGGGCAATGCAGGCACTTCGGTTTGACTGTCCACCTCATTTTTGAAAACGTATCCGATAATTTGCGGATAGCCGACGCTCCCGTCCATCACAGCCACACAGTAACTGTTTTCCGTTTCTTCCACAACTTCAAGGTAGTAGGTTTGTTCAAGCGTAAACAGCACTTTGGAACTGCCTTCGGACGCAAACAGGCAAACACCCTCGTCCAAAATTCGCACGTATTTTGCTTCCTCCGCGTAGGCTTGGATTTTGCTGTATTGTAGTGCGGTCAGCATCGGTAAAAGGCAAATCGACGCAAAGATCGTTGCTAAAATCTTTCCGATGTTGCTTGTTTTACAACGCATCGTTGCCTCCTCCCTCAGTCGTTTTGCACATTCTACCATTTATTCGGCGGTGAAATTTGTCGTAAAAAGTAAAAATTTTCACACAAAAGTCGTTTTGGGCTTACGGTTTCGGCAAAGGCATTTTTGTTGCAAAAAAGTTTTTCTGCACGACGTTATGCCGCAAATATTGTCTACAAGCAGAGTTATACTGCAAAAACAGTCATTTTGCCGCCAATTAGTTAAAAATCGATAAAATTATAAAGTATTATGAAAGACATAGTAGTTAAAATCAAGAAAATCGAGCAGGAGCAACGACGTAGAAAAAGCGCTCCGCTTGCAAAATATAACAAGACAAAAGTGCATGCCAAGCAAATGGAGTTTCACAAATGCCAAAAACGCAACAGGTGGGTGTTCGGCGGAAATCGCACGGGCAAAACCGAGTGCGGCGCGGTGGAAACGGTGTGGCTGGCACTGGGCATACATCCGTTTCGGAAAAACGTTGCAAACGTCGCTTGCTGGGTGGTGTCGCTTTCTCGGCAGGTTCAGCGGGACGTGGCTCAAAAAAAGATTTTGCACTATTTGGACAAAAGCAAAATAGAAAAAGTGGTGATGACCAGTGGGGAAAAATCCAGCCCGGAGTACGGCATAATCGACTACTTGGTTGTCAAAAACGTTTTCGGCGGCAGGTCCACAATCGGCTTCAAAAGTTGCGAAGCGGGGCGGGAAAAGTTTCAGGGCGCAAGTTTGGATTTTGTCTGGTTCGACGAAGAACCGCCCGAGGACATCTACCGCGAGTGTCAAATGCGCGTGCTGGATAAGTGCGGAAATTTGTTCGGCACAATGACTCCGCTAAAAGGTCTAAGTTGGGTTTATGACGAAATCTACCTCAACGCTCGGCAAAACCCCGAAGTTTGGTATGAGTTTATGGATTGGAGCGACAACCCGTATTTGTCGGCTAGCGAGGTCGAGCAAATGTCGGCAAGCATGTCTGCCGAGGAACTGGACAGCCGCAAGTACGGCCGTTTTGCCACGTTCGGCGGCTTAGTCTACCCGGAGTTTTCCGCCGCAAACGTCATCGAACCTTTCGACATTCCGCCCGACTGGCAGGACGCAATCAGCATCGATCCTGGACTAAACAATCCGCTTTCCTGCCATTGGTATGCTCGCGACGGCGACGGCAACGTGTACGTTGTTGCCGAGCACTACAAAGCCGGCAAGGATGTGCCGTATCATGCGGAAAATATCGAGCAAATAAGTCGCTCGCTCGG
>CAKRAM010000080.1 GCA_934294965.1 uncultured Clostridia bacterium | reverse complement strand
GGATATCAACGCGGCGGAAATGGCAACCCTTGCCAAGGAAAAAACCAACATCATAAACCGTTACAACGAAATTATCGCGCAAAACGGCAGCGAGGCGGCATTCAACTACGTAAAGGCACTTTCCGCAAACAACGGCACTCGATACCTTTTGGAAACCCAGCAGGAAGCCGTCCGCGGAGAAGTGGAACTTGCGCAGGAAAAAAAGAGTTTGGAAGTGCTAAAATCCAAAGTCGAATCTCTCAAAACGAGGCTAAAGTATCTGCAAGACACGCAAACCGGGTTGGATACTGCGCAAAACTCTGTCGACGCGCTGGCAACCTCCGGCGACAAACTCAAAGAAGAACTTAGCGGAATCGGCGAAGGATTACAATCCGGCTACGAGCAGTACAAAGCGCTCACAAAGCAAATGGAGAGCGTCGAATCTCGTTTGGAAGACGTGCGCGCCTCCATAGTGGAATTTTCCAAAACGGTAAAAGTCAACGAGGACCTCATTGCGCAAGCCAACAAACGCGCAATCGGTTATGCCGGCTCGGAAGATATAGAGCAAGCCGTGCAAAACTTCAAATACGAACTCGGCGACGTGGAGAGCGAACGCCAAATGCTGTTGGACTCCAAACAAAATGCGGAAAAGGAACTGTTCAAGCGCCGTTTGGCTTTGGAAAAAGTTCAATGGCTGTACGACTCCAAGTGCGCCGAATATGCCGAACTCAATCAGGACCTCAAACTGGAACTTACCGTTTGCGGCTTGTCCGTGGAGGACTTGGCAAAAGTCAACCTGAACGAATCGGCGGAGAGCGGTGCAAAACTCGTCGCCGACTACGACGCCGCCAAAAAAGCGCTTGCGGAAAAGATAAACGCGTTGTACGCAATAATCAAAGACAGGCAAGTCGAAGACGTTGCCGACGCGGACAAACTTCAAGCGGAAATCGACGAATTGCAAAGCAAAAAGGCACAACTGGAAGCGGAAAAACAAAACTGCTTGCAAATCCAAACCGTGGCAACTGCGGCAAAAGTCAAGGCTACGGCAGCCGCGGCGGAGGTCAACGTGCTGGATTCCGTTGCGACCGTATTGTCCAACAACAAAATAGTGCGCCTGCTGATAGAGGACAAAGTTTCTTCCATAGTTGCTTTGGCAACCAAGTATACGGCTGTTTTGGCAGGCAGTGAGTACGCTTTGGTTGCGGACGGCTACAAAGTCGGCGCAAAAATCGACGGCGAAATCGTTCCGTATGCAAACTTAAATTCCAAAGTCAAAGCGGCGGTGTACGTGGCTTTGCAATTGGCAGGCACCGACGCTCCGGACGGAAGATGGCTTGTGTTCGAGGATCGCCTCGGCTTGGACAAGGCTGTTTTGGGCAAACTGTTGTCGGAAGTCGGCAACGTAAGTTACGTGGTGGACTACGTTCGCCAATTGGAAAACACAAAATAAATACAAACGGGAGGTAATGTTACCATGCTGTATCAACAACTTAAAGAAGCAAACATAAACGCACTCAAAACTCACAACACCGTTCAACGCTCGGTACTTTCAGTGGTGCTTAACAAAATCAAACTTGCGGAAATCGACAAGCGCACGCAAAATGCGGAATTGACCGATGCCGACGTGGTTGCGGTTTTGCAAAAGTCCATCAAGGAACTTACCGAGGAAAAGGAAGCGTTCCAAAAAGCAGGCAGGGCGGAAAATGTTGCCACACTTTCCGAACAAATGGAATTTCTGAACGGATTTTTGCCCCAAATGATGTCCGCAGAAGAAATAAAGGCGGAAATTTTGTCGCTTACGGATAAGTCTGTTCCGTCGGTTATGAAGCACTTCAAAGCCAACTTCGCCGGCAAGTGCGATATGCGCGAAGTCCAAGCAGTGCTAAAAACGCTGTAATCGAAAAGGGTTGCCGCTAGGTCGTCCAGCCGAAAATCGCATTTCGTTTTCGGTCGAAATGGATTTTCATAACTTTATACGCGCTCAAGCGATCGTTGCAAAAACCAAAAGCTTTTTGCGACGGCCGTTTTTTGTCGCGGTTTTCGTCTTTCATGGCGACTAAAATCATCCGAGCATAAAAATCATTTTGCGCCGCAAAGTTGGCTCAAAAAGCGGCAATTTTTGCCGCAAAAAACGCAATTAAGCGTATAACGCGGAAAATTAAGCGAAATTCGCGGGTGGATTTGCGGTTTACGCTTAACAAAAGTTGTTTTCAACGCAGTATAATTGTGTCGTTGCAACGGAAAGTCGTCGTCGCGATCGTCGGCTTTTAACAACGGCAGCGCCTTATTCGGAAGGGAGCTTCTGTGTTTCCGCAATCACTCGGCGATCACTCCGAATGTCACCGAGTGAAAGGCGGAGAAACACAAATCAAAAAACAAAAGGAGACACAGTTTTAATTATGGCATGGGAAGAAGTCCTTTACACGTTGGCGGGGGTAATCATCTATTTTGTTATACCGCCGCTAATCGTTCTTTTGGTAATACTAAAAAAGAAAAAACGAAAAAAAGCCGAAAGCGCGAAAAAGAACGAACCAAAGAGCGTTGTTAACGAACCCCAAAAAGTCGTTAACGCAAAAAAAGAAGAAAACAAAATTGAACCAATCGTCAATCCAAGCGAACTATATAAGTTGAATGAGAAACTAATCGATTCGTTCAATTCCGGTTTTGTTTCGTTGCAAGACGTTGAGTTCGACGAAAATATAGGTTTGCAAAATCAATCGTCGGTGAGCGAGGAAGAAATTGAGGAAATTTTAGATATATTGTGCAACGTCGACGAAAATATAGGTTTGCAAAATCAATCGTCGGTGAGCAAGGAAGAAATTTTAGATATATTGCGCAATGGTTACGTTCCTGCGCAAGACGCCGCGAAAACATTGCTTTCTGAAGAAAGTCGTCGGATTTTTGTACAAGGTTTAGAAAGTAAAATATCGGCGATAAAGTCCATTTGTTTTAATAGAAATGAAGAATGTCATGAGCTGTTACAAAAATCAAGAGACGAAGCGGCTCGCATAAAAAACAAAATTTGCGAATCGTTAGATGAATTAGTATTAAACGCAGCTCCGCGTAACAGTACTCTCGAAACGTTGTTGAGTGTTTATAAAAGCGTCAAGCCGTCAATCACGTCGTCCAAGTTTCAAGACGCATTAAATAAATGCGCGGAAGAAAACGTGGCAGAAGTCAAAGCCTTGATCGAGATGAACGAGGAACTGAAAAGGTTGAAAGATGTAGAATACGTTCAAGACGGGGCTATGTTTGAATTGTCAGAGGCTAGGCGTTCGATTGTTCGCAGCGCTTGGAAGTACAAGTATTGCGAGCAAGTGTTTAATGCTTTGGCCGCAATTAAAAGCGATCCGAGTTACGTTGCCGCTAAAAACGAGCTGAGTAAAATCAAACAACAAGAGCTTAAATTGCAAGAAGAGAAAATGATTGCGCTATCCAAGGTGGAGCGTTTTGCAAAAAAATACGTTTTATGTAAAGTCGGTGGAGCAGATAGAGCAATCGGCAGAGACGGAAATGAGTTCGCAATATGGTACACGGATGGAATAATAGATGCAATTCGTCCCATAGACGATATTTTGTATTATACGATTACCGAAGAAACGCTGACTTGGTCAACGCTGACTTATAGCGACTTACCGACGCGACAAAGGAAGCCAAGCAAACTTGGAGTCGCGATTGACGAAGCCGTTTGGGGAACTGCGGCTGCGGTTGTAAATGCTATGGAAAAACAACAGCAACCTCAACCTCAAGTTGCTCCCAAAAGTTATACAAAAAAAACTCTAACCATGTACTTCGAGAATTCGAGTAAATTAAGTCCGCTTACGGTTGTTGATTATATAGGCGGTCCTTTCAGTTCTACTGGTTCTCGTTCTCCCGTTGATATGTTGGTGGAGATGTTCCCCGAAAAAGACGTGCGAGTTGCTTCACAGTTCGCGCAGCAAACCGTTGCGCCGACTACCGCGAATGAGTCGGGCAATCAAACTGCTCAACCGAATAATATCCAGATGCTGCGAGAATACAAAAAGTTGCTCGACGAAGGCATCATATCTCAAGAAGAATTCGACGCTCAAAAAGCAAAATTGCTTGGATAGAACGTCCCATTGCAACAATTCCAATCGTTGCAATTTTTGGGAGAAAAAAAATACACAAAGGAGACACAGACTTATGGTACTTGGAATTATTTTAGTTATCGTTGCAGTTTTTATAATATTGCCGGTAATAATAGGCATCGTGTCCAGCAAAAGGGATGCCAGAAAGAAAAAAGAAGCAGAAGATAATAAGAAAAAACAAATGAGCACTATGCTGCGCACCGGATTTACGCCGGCGCAAAGCCTTTTGAGTGGGGGTGAATATAGCGCTCACTTAAGCAAGATTGACGAAAATATTTCGGAGATCAATACGTCTTGTTTGAATAAAAGAGAGGAGTGCTTAAATCGGTATAACAAATTGACAGCCGAGGCAGAAAAAATTCAAAAGAATATTTGCAACGCATTGGACGAGTTGTCTCTAAAAGTCCAATCGGGAAATGCGACTATCGACAAATTGTTGGAGTTGTACAAAACTGTTCAGACAATAATCGATGAACCTCATTTTCAAGGCGCATTGGCGCAGTGTAAAGAAGAAAATATTGCAGAAGTTGCCGAAATAGTAAAAATGAACGAAGAGAGGCAAAAACTGCGCGAAAAAGCAAGCGTTCAAATGGAGGCCATGAACGAATTGGCCGACGCGCAAAATTCTGTCGCGCGCGACGCTTGGAAGTACAAATATTGTGAGCAAGTGTACAATGCGCTCGTAGCAATGAAAAACGATCCTAATTACGTTTATCGCCAAAAAACATTATCTAAGATTGAGAGATTTACACAAAGATCATTCTATTGTTATCTTCAGGATAATCTCAGTATTAAGATGGGAAGAGACGGAAATGAGTTTGCAATTTGGTCTACAAAGGGAGAGTATAGTGACGTTTATCCCATAGATGACATGTGGTACTATACGATTACAGAAAAAAAATACACGTTCGACTTCTCAAGTTCGACCTACAACAAGTCTCCAAGTAGACTTGGAATTGCAATCGATGAAGCTATTTGGGGAACAGCTGCGGCAACTGCAAAGGCTATAGAAAAGCAGCAGAAGCAGCAAACTGCAGATGTTCGTAGCTTTGTAGATAGAAAAGCAGAGATTTTTTTCAATAATCCAAAGATAAGCAAGATTACAATTAGTATCGATTCCGGAATCGACGCATTGAAGCGGATTTTTCCCGACAAAGACGAAAGCGTTGTTTTTCTCAATCAATCGAACAACTCGCAACCGCAAAAAGTTCAGGAAGTTCCCAGTCAGCAAACGGCGCAAGCAAACAATATAGAAATGTTGAAAAAATACAAAGAGCTACTGGATATGGGCGCTATAACTCAAGAAGAATACGACGCTAAAAAGGCGGAATTGTTGTAGGAAGGTAAATGATATGTCAAAGTTAAAAAGATTTTTAGTGGGTGGGCTGCTTGTACTTGCGTCGGTGGACGTATTGTTCGGAGCAATAATCAACACGGTAAACGTTTTGTCTCATGGAGAAATAAACACGTTAAGTATCGTATTTATGGCAATAAGATATGCGGCGATAGGTACGTTGATTAACGGTATAGTTTTGATGAAGTCGCCGGAGAAAATGAATGAACAAAAAATATTGTCGTCAACGATTATTTTTGGCATTCTCGCCGTGTATTCTTTCGTTTTGACGATAGTTTCAATGTTCCAAGTGACGTACACTGGACAAGAAATTTTCGGTTTGATTGCTTCAATCTTTGACGACATTTTTGTGGCTGCAGCAGGTATAGCAGTCTACGTTTTATGGAAAAAGCTACCGGATGTTAACGGTAATAAAATCGATGAAGATTCGTTTGTCGATGACGATGATAATCAAGGTTGGATGAACCAATAAAACGAAATGTTTCATGTTTGAAATCAGTTCGGCTTTGAAAATTTGTAATCCCCCTACGTAAAAACGACCGAAAAGCAACTTTGGCTTTTCGGTCGTTTTTACTTTATGTAGTAGCCACTAAATTTATCATGAATACAATTCGTATTATTTGTTCGCAAATAACAATTTTAACAGTCCGCAAATAGCAACAATCGTTATTTTCTTTCCGAATACAAACTCTATTACAAACGATATTCGCTATACACTTGGTAAATAATATTATTCTTTATTCATAGTAAACAACTGTATTCATTATTCATCGACGACGTGGCTTGGCGCATAGTAGCAGTTGCCACACTTGCAAAAATAACTAGTGATAGCCATTGAACCCCTAATTATCCAATATCAAATAAAATAATCATTTTGCGGATAACGGTACGATATTCGCTGCTGTTCTCCGCAAACTTCGTTTCGGCGGTAGCGGTTGCGCGCAACTGCGGCTAGTCTTTGTCGGCGGTCGGCAGGGTTACGGTGTACAGCGGCGTGTACGTCGGCGCGCCTTTGCCCAAGTCGCTTGCGTACAAAACGACTTTGTTTGCGCAAAAAGGCGCGTTGAACACGGTAACGTTTTTGGTAACTTCGCTAAACGGCAACGAAAACACCGCTTTGCGCGCCAATGTCACGTGTGGGCGATACGCGCGGTGCTCCACGGCGAAACGCAAATTTTCCAGCGCGCTGCCCAATTTTTCGTGCAAGGTTATCAGTTCGGGCGCATTTTTGATTTTTGCGTAAACCAAATCTCCCGTGCGCATCATTGCTATTTGCAGCACGGCAAGCGTCGGTGCGGGCAAATTGCGTATTTCGTCCATTGCCGCTTGCACATACATAACGTCGCTTTCGGCAACTTCGCCCAAAAAGTGCAAGGTCAGGTGATAGTTTTGTTTTGCCACAAACCTGCCGCCGATGGAAAGTTGTTTAAGTTGGCTTGCGGAACGCTCCAAGTTGTCCGCCGTGCGTTCGGGTAAATCCAGTGCGATGAACAATCTCATAGGTGTCACCTCGTGAAAGATTGTTTACATTTTACCACATTTTTACCCTTTTTTCAACAATTTTTTGCTGACGGTCGGTTTGCTGCGCGTCTACACGTTACGGGCGTTTGCCGTCGGTAACTTTTCCGATGATTTCCTTGCCCTGCCTAAACGCCGTAAACACGTTGCCGACTTCTTTTCCGCACACCGATGCAAAGCAATCGGCAAGGTTTTGCGGAGTTGCCGTTTTGAATGCGTACTTTTTGCAGTAGTTCGAAAGCGCTTTGTAGAACTTGGTTTTGCTTGTGGTTTCGTACATGGTGTTGAACAGCAAACTGCCTTTAACGTAGGTCAAAATAACGTATTCGCTGTCGCTCTTGAACGCGTCCAAACTTTTGAAGGAGGTGTCCACGTTGTCGTAGTAGCGGTTCAGCACGTAAACGTAGGTGGTATAGGTTTTGGCGCAGGCGGACATTTGCTCTCCCAGCGATTTTGTTCCGGCGTTGTCAAAAAAATCCGCCGTCAAAAAGTCGGCAAGACCTTCGTCCATCCATGGATTTTCTATTTGGTCGTTGCCCACTATTCCGTAAAACCATTGGTGCGCCGTTTCGTGAACAACGGCTTTGTCCAAGGACGCGCTTCCGCTTGCCACCATGGATAAGCACGGATATTCCATTCCGCCGTAGCAAAAGTCCGTTTCGCAAACCGAGTACTGCGCGTATGGGTAGGGAGCGACGTTTTTGCTAAAATAGTCCAATGCGTCGCACGCAAGTTTAAGAGTGGCTTCGGCGTTTTCGTCGGCAAAGTAGAAGTAGTTGACTTGCACGCCGTTTTGCGTTTGAGATATTTTTGTGTATTTTGTAGACGCCACAATGGCAAAATCTCTCACGGCGTCGGCAAAAAAGTGGTGCGTATCGGTTTTTCCGTCGCTTGTAACCTCGGCAAGAGTGCCGCTGCTTGCCACAACGTATCCCTTTGGCGCAATAAACGTCACGTCAAAGTTGGCAACGTCGGTCACAAACGGATCGCCGAAGGTGTAGTAGGGCGTTTCCTTGTAGTTGCCGTTTTCCGTTTGGCACAGCACGGGGAACCAATTGCCGACGTTCACGGTGTTTTGTGTGTAGCCCAAGCGGTGTTTGACGTTGGCAAGCACAATTTCGCAATCAACCTCTATGGTGATTTTTTCGCCGGGGAACAATTCCGTTTCCAGCGGTACAATCAAAATATCCTCATTCCCGCCTAGCGAAAACGCCACGGATTTGCCGTTTGCCGAAACTTTTTCTATGCTTGCCGAGCCGTAACTGTCGCCGTTCGGGTATGCCGCCGCGCGATACAACCCCGGAACTACGGCTGTTTTGGCGTCCTGTCGGTAATCGTTGGCATAGACGTGGAACTTGATTTCTTTAAGAGCATTTTCCGTGCGATTGGTAAGCGTAACCGTTTCTGCAACCGAAAGCACGTGCGATGTGTCGTCGTAACCGGCAACAATAACGTATTTGTCGGCATTTTTGGCAGCCGAAGCCATATCATCGACTTGGCAAGCGCAAAAAAGCAAGGCGGAAAGCAAAATCAACGCGGCAAGAGTGGTGCAAACAATTTTTTTCATACAGTTCTCCGTATCGATATTCGACAAATTGTATGCGCCTTTCGTCAAGAATATGCTTTGACCGGTTCGGTTTGCCGTTTGTTTTGTTTGTATATAGTGTTGAATTTTTAGGAATAATTATATATAATAAATATGTGCAGCGACGGCGGACCGTTTTTCCGCATAAAAATAGGGTGTCGTATCATACAACAAAGCAGTGTCGTTGTCAATAGGCAAAAACAATAATGAAATATTTATTTGTTAATTCGCTAAAAATGTTGAAATTTTGCTGAAAAACAGTTGACGGCATAGTAGTCGTGTGATAAAATTGCACCATAAAACAACTGGGAATAGTTATCTCGCCAAGCGATTGGCTCCGAAGGTTCCACAGGGTTGTATCGATTAGCTATTAAATGAATAATTAGTTTTTTGGTAAGCTCGGAATTGCTAATGGCGAGAAGTATACTATTTTGATCCAAAAATAGTATTCGTTCGTTTGTGCGATTTCGGCTTTTTTGTTACTTACGGCAGTTTTG
>CAKRAM010000079.1 GCA_934294965.1 uncultured Clostridia bacterium | reverse complement strand
TGGACGCCCACTGAAGCCCCAAAACACCCATTTCCGAAAGATTTTTGCTTTCGTCCATGCGGTCCATTTCGGCAACCAATTTCATGTAAACTTCGGCAACGGACAACACTCCGTCTACATAATTGCGACAAACTGCCTTGCCGGCTTTTAATGCAAAAACCTTTGCCGGACAGGGCGAAATGAAAAAAACACCGATATCGCGCTCGTCCACACCCCGTTTTACGGCGCGTTCTCGCGCAAGTTTTGCGGCAACGTCGACGGGAGGGAGAAGCGGAAGTAAATTCTTTTTGAGATTGTGAAAACGTTGGTTAATCAATTCCAACACGGCGGGACACGCCGTGGAAATTATCGGCTTGGGCAGGGAATCGGACGCGGAAAGTTTTCTTGTGACTTGGGAAATCAATTCCGCTGCAACGCCGACTTCAAAAACAAAGTCGAATCCGATTTTTTTGAACGCGGTCAATACGTAGTTTACGTCCGCCACTTCGTCGAACTGCCCGTACAGCGACGGAGCAATCAACGCGATTTTGTACTTGAAGTTTTTTGTGATGTCAAAATGATCGTAACTGGGGATTTTTGCGTGCGAAGGACAAATGCGCACGCATTCGCCACAAGCGATGCATTTGTCGTAAATGACGCTTGCTTTGCCGTTTTTTATGCGAATTGCCTGTGTGGGACACCTTTTTATGCAGGAAGAGCATCCGATACATTTGTCGGAATCCAGCGTAACGGTATGAAGCTTTTTCAGTTCTTGCATCGTCGCTTTTTCCTTTTAGTTGAATTTTACGACCAAAGTTATTTTTGTTCCTACTCCGACGGTGCTTTGTATGTAAAACTCGTCGGCGTATTTTTTCATGTTGGGCAAACCCATTCCCGCGCCGAACCCCAAATCTCTTATGGATTCGCTTGCGGTGGAAAACCCCGGTTGCATGGCTTGTTCCACGTCGGCAATGCCGTTGCCCGTGTCCTCCAAGCGCACCACGATTTTATCCACGTAGATATCGGCATACGCTTTGCCGCCGTTGGCGTGGATAACCATGTTGATTTCGCCCTCGTACATGGCAATGGCTATGCGCCGCACGTCTTCGGAACGAATGCCAATGCTTTTTAGGCAGGATTTGACTTTTTCGGTGGCTTGACCGGCAGAAACAAAGTTGTTTCCGTCCACATCATACTCTAAATGAAGACAATCCATTTTAGCTTCCGGATTTTAAGCCGGCCTCGTACAAAATTCCGCAAGCGGAAAACATACGGTGAGGTGTGGTCATCATTGCAATGGACTTGTTTTCGGCAAGTTCGATTGCCGCTTTGTCGGGGCGTTTTCCGCGGACGAACACGATGCAAACCATATCCATCATTTCCGCCGTGCGCACCACTTGGGGATTGCACAATCCGGTGATGAGAACCGCTTGATCCTTTACGTAAGCCAAAACGTCACTCATCATATCCGAGCCGCAAGCCGTTGCAACTTCCTTTTCGCCAAATTGGCTACCGCACAAAAATTCGGCGTTGAGAACGTTGGCAATTTGGTTGATTGTCATATATACCTCCTCCGTTGCCGAGCGTTATTCGTACTTTGCCAAAATTCCTTCAACGTCGTCCGGCGTAATTTTGCCGTAAACGTCGTCGTTTATCGTCATAACGGGAGCAAGTCCGCAGCAGCCTACGCAGCGAGTCGCGTCCAACGAGAACTTGCGATCTTCGGTGCATTGTCCGCTTTCGATGTTCAAAACCGTTTTAAGTTTTTCGTAAATATCTCCCGAACCTTTTACGTAGCATGCCGTACCGAGGCAAATGCCGATGCGATATTTTCCCTTCGGATACAAAGTGAACTGCGAATAAAACGTCACAACGCCGTACACTTCGGAAAGGGTTACACCCAGTTCTTCCGCAACAATGGTTTGCACCTCGTAAGGAAGATAACCGTACACGGATTGAGCATACTGCAAAGCCGGCATAAGCGCGCCTTCGGTTTGCTTCAACTCGCGCAGTTTTTCTCTGAGTTGTTGTTCTTGTTCTTTTGTGCCGTTAAAATGCACGGTCGTACCCTTCATATAAGTGTTCCTCCAATCGTGATTTGTTTTGTTTATCGGGCATATGCCCCTGTTTCGTTGCGGCGCACCGCGCGGAATCGTTGACTATTTTTTTGTGGAAACGTCTTCCAAATCGCTGAGTAGCGAAGTGGGTTGATCGTCCAATTGGTAACTCATGTATCCTACGCGGAAACGAGAAACCGTATATTTGCTGATAGCGCCGAAGCCGGTGGTTATGCAATCCAATTCCTTAAGTTCGGCAAGTTTGTCCGGATAACTTTGCGTGAACATATACGCGCCGCCGCCGAGGTACACCGCTAAGGAGGAAAGTTTTACGTAGTATTGCTTTTCCGTACCGTCGGCAAGTTTGTGAGAAATTACCGTGGGGCTTTCGTAAGTGAAACGGTATGCCGCAGTTACCGCCGTGTCGGAAACGGGATCGTACACCGTAACCGCGGGAGCGTCGTTAAAGTTGTCTCTGTGTTTTTCCAGACTGCGCGAATACAACCAAAGTTGGTTTGCGTCGATAAAGTTGCCGCTGCCGGGAACGCTGATTTCGCGAACGACTTCCGTTCCGTCCTTGGTAACTTTTGCCGTGCCTTTTTCCAAGTCGTACACGGTGGAAACCTTGGTTGCCGACAAACCCTGATGAGTTTTTCCGATATAGAATCCGTCAACTTCGCTGCTACTGCTCAAAGGAACGTAGTTGCGCTTTTTGTTTGCAGATTCGGTTGTGGAGAACGTTACCGCCGTTTTAAGCACGGACTTAAGCACCACCACGTTTGCGGAAACCTCGCCGAACTGTTCGGTAACTTCATCGTCGGTTGCCTTGGCGCGTTGCAAATCTTGAACGTTTTGAATGTCGGCTGCGTTGTACACGGCGTAAACAACTTGTTCGGTTGTGAATGTGCAATCCGAAACGCCGTTTTGAATTTTGTAGGTAAACTTTCCTTGAAGTTTGACGGGCATAATTTCGTCACGCGCGGTGAATGCCACTTCGGCGGACATCAGCCTGTCTTTGTAGTAGGCGACGTTGTCGCTTTCATTCACGTAGGATTTAAACACTCCTCCGTTTGTTTCCGTTCCGTCGGCAAAATCCGAAAGGGAAATCGTGTACGAGCCCGTTTCCGTTTCGTTCCATCTGTTTTTAACCGTCGTTGCGGTAGCGTTGTTTCCGCAAGCCGTAAATACGAACAAGAGGGCAAGCAATACGGAAACGATACCCAAAATTGTGTTTTTTTTCATAATAACTCCGTCTAAAATACTTATATTTTTGCATAGGTATGCAAAAGACTACGTTTTGCATTATACCATATATTTACACCGTTTGCCAACCCCTATTTCCAAATTTTTTGGTCAATGTCGATACATTTTTATCGACTTTTTTCCCTCTTTCAAATTCAAGGCCGAATAATTTCGCTTTGTTTTCCAAACTCGGCAATTTTTGCTCGTTTTTTCGCCGATAATCTCTCCACTTTTTCCGCACCGAACAAAGAACTTTGCCCACAAAACGCAAATTGCCAAGTTCTTTTGCGGCTTTTGCTTCGGCTTGTTGCAAACGCCGTCGAAAAATGGTATACTTAAACGAAATACACTTCGGTCAATCGGTTTTTTAACCAAAACGACTTGTGAGGCCAAAAATGATGACTTTGTACAAAACCACAACGATGAAGGACGCTTCCGAATTTGTTGTGGACACGCTTCGCCGCGTGGACAAAACCAATCTTTCGGTAATGCACACCGTAATCGTGCCGGACAGAGCGTCGCTGGAAGCCGAGGCTCAAATTTTGAGCGCGGTCGGATGCAGTTTTAACGTGCAGGTTAAAACTTTCAGTCGTTTGGCAAAGGACGTACTGCCAAAAATCGACTACCTGTCCAAACAAACGGGCATTATGGCGCTATCCGGCATTATCGCCGACAACAAAGAAAAGCTTTGCTGCTACAAACGCGGAGTGAACACTCCCGGTTTTGCCTGCGACGTTTACGACACCATCGGCATGCTGAAATACTGCAAAATTTCCCCTGAACAACTGCTCAATGCCGAACTGCCTAAGGGACTTTCCGCAAAAGTTGCCGATATTGCGTTGCTTTACCGCGCGTTTTTGGATTTTACCGAAAATCGCTTTGTGGATTCGGCGGATAAACTTACTCTTTTAGAGCAAGCTTTGCCAACCTGCAAGCAAGTTACAAACGGCTACTTTTATCTTTACGACTTTGACAACTTTTCCGCACAGGAACTTGCTATTATCGAACAACTTATGCTGCTATCCAAGGGGGTTACGGTAAGTTGTTGCGCAAGCGACCGCCCAAGCGACAGGTTCTTGTACCTAAACGACATTTTCGACGGCGTGCTTGCGCTTTGCAAAAAAAACAACGCGCAGGTACAAATTATCACCGACGATGTTTACAAAAAGGACGAAACGGGACACATCGGCAAATATTTGTTCCGTTCGGCAAACGCTTCCACGGCGGAAGGCGGAAACTTTTTGGAACTGCACCGCCAAAACTCCCGCGCCGACGAGGTTTACGAATTGGCGTGCCGCATTTGCAAGTACGTCCGTAGCGGCGGAAGATACAGGGACGTGTTCGTGGTAACCAGCGACATAACCAAGTATTCCGATGCGATTGCAACGGTTTTTCCGCAATTTGAAATCAACTACTTTTGCGACAATCGCTTTTGCCTTGCCGACCACCCTTACGCCCGGTTCGTTGTGGACTATTTGACTTTGCACCGCAACAATTTTGCGCTGCCGTCTGTGCTTTCGTTTGTAAAAAATTACCTGTTTTGCGGCAAAGACGAAAGCGTTTACGCCTTTGAAAACTATTGCTTAAAGTACAACGTATTCCACACGTTTTCCCAATTTAAGTTCGGTCAAGCCGAACCGATGTTCGACGCCGCGGAAAAGTTTAGACAAAAGTTTTGGGATTTGGCACAATCCGCACCGGTCCCCAAACAAGGCACTGCCGCAGAATTTGTTCAAGCGGTACGAAACCTTATTTCCGCATCCGCCTTGGACGACAAAAACGCCGCGTTCGAGCAGGAACAAAAACGCTTTGACCAAAGCGGCACCGACCTAAAATACCAAGCGTCGGTAACGGCGCAAGCGCCGCAAAAGTTAGCTGAAGTACTTGTCCAAGCCGAAACGGTTATCGGCTCTCGCCAAATGACGTTGGACGAATTTATAAAAACGATATCGGCGGCAATTGCCTCCATAAACGTTTCGGTAATCCCGGTAAGCAACGACTGCGTTGTGTTTGCCAACATGGCAAAAGCACGCAAGCACAATATAAAATTTTTGGCACTTTTGGGCGCAAACTACGGCGAAATGCCCATTATCAAACCGGACGGAAAGTTGTTTTCCGACGACAACATACAAAGTTTGTGCGATGCAGGCGTTGCCGTTGAGCCGAAAATCTCCACGGAAAACCGCAGGGAGCGTTTCAGTTTGTTCCAACTGCTCACCGAGCCGACCGAGCATTTGTACGTATCCTACCCCATTGCCGACGGCGCTACGACGCTAACTCCGTCTCCCTTTGTGGACGAACTGAAAAAACTGTTCACGGCTTGCGGCAATCCGATTTTTGCCGACAACGCCGCAGACGAAACCGCTTACACTTCCGCTCAAGCGCTGGGCAAGGTTGTTTCGGCAAGAAGAAAACTGAAAGATAACGAAAAAGTTACCATGCCCACCTTTACCCTTCTTAACGACCTCCTTAAAAGTCAAGCCGACCGCTTTGACTTTTGCAAGGACGGACAATCGGTGGCAATAGACAGGGGCGACAAACTTTACTTCAAAAATCAATCCACCAGCGTTAGCCAATTGACGGATTTTTACAAATGTCCCTACAAATTTTACGTAGAATACGGGCTTAACGTAAAACCGCGCACGGTTGCCGAACTTAAATCCGCCGACTTGGGCAACATTTTGCACGCCGTGTTGGAGTTTTACGTAAAAGAAGTTGACGTAAAAGAAACCGACGAAGTTACCGAGCAAAAGGCAAATCACTGGTTTGACGAGGCAGTCAACGACGACTTTTACCGCGCTCTTATCGGCGACGTGCGTATGCGCGGACTTATAAAAAAACTGCGTGCCGAGTCGATTAGACTTTGCAAGGTTGTCAAAAAACAACTTGCCAATTCGGAATTTGCCAATTTGCAAACGGAAATGGCGTTCGGAGGAAGCGACGGACATGTTCCGCCGGTGGAAATCACTTTTGACGGCGGCAAGTTTTTGCTTGTAGGCAAAATTGACCGCGTGGACAACTTGGACGACAAATTTATCGTCATCGACTACAAAAGCGGCGAAACCGCGTCGCAATTTTCCGAAAAAAATCTGTACATCGGACAAAAAATGCAACTTGCCGTGTATATGAAAGCCGTAATAGACAAATTCGGAATGATCCCCGTGGGCTTTTACTACTTTAACCTTCACGACAAGTTCACCGATCCGAGCGAAGATAAGATATACTTCTTCAACGGGAGAACCTTACGCGACGCCGAAATCGTGGCAAAACTGGACACGTCTTTTGCTCAAACCGGAATAAGCTTGAAACTCGGCATAAAAACAAACTCCGACGGAAAACCCGGCGCGCAGAATACGCTCAGCCAACAACAAATCTACAATCAGGTTGAATACGCAACCGAAATGATTCAAAAAGCCGGCAGTTTGATGTGCAAAGGCTATGCGGCGGTTAATCCGTACGACGCCGTGTGCGACTACTGCGACTACAAATGCATATGCGATATGGACGACGTTTTTGCCTACCCCGCTCGCAAAATTTCGCAAAGAGTCGGTCAAAACATCATCGACAGCGCGGTTGACGGAAAAGGCGGTGACAAATGAAAACCGACAACAAAAAAACTTTTACGCCCGAGCAGCAACAAGTTATAGACAGTCGCAACATCAATTTGCTTGTTTCCGCCAGCGCAGGCACGGGAAAAACTACCGTGATGATCGAAAGGGTTGTTTCCCTTGTCGAAAACGGCGCGGACGTGGACGACTTTGTGGTTGTAACGTTCACAAACCTTGCAGCAACCGAAATGAAAACCCGTCTTGCCGCGCGTATGGCAGGCTACGAAGATCACCGAATGGCAATCCAACGAGAAAAGTTGGATACTGCTTCCATTTGCACGCTACACTCATTTTGCGGAAATTTGCTCCGCACCTACTTTTATGCCGTGGATTTGGATCCGTCGTTTGTCATTTTGGATTCGGCAACGACCGACTCTTTGAAAAAAGCCGCGTTGGACGAACTTTTTGCCGAATATTTTGAGGCGGAGGACAACGATTTTTACAACCTGTACCGCATTTACGCCACAAATCGCAGGGAAGACGTTTTTCGCAAACTGATAACCGATTTGTACGATTTTTCCCGCAATGTTCCCAACTTTGCCGACTGGTACGAGCAAAAACGAAACAATGTTTTGACCATCGGAGCAAGCGGCAATCCGCTGACCGAAATCATTCGCGAAGACATTCAAAAAAACCTGCGATACTATGCCGACTCGGTTTGCGCAATTGTCGACAGAGCCGAGAAAAATTCAGTGCCATTTGTTGACATTTTGCGCGCCAACGCACAAGCATTTAGCACAGCCGACACCTCGACGGCGGAAAACGCTCTCTACTCCGTTGCAAAACTTCCCGAAAAGCTTCTTCCCCTGCCGAGAGCCAACAGCAAAAAGGACACTGTGGAAACAACCGAAGCGCACGCATCGAACAAACTGGTTACGGACTCCTTCAAACAATTTGCGGAAAAATATCAAAAGTTGTTGCACGGACAAAACTATCAAACGCTTTTGCAGGAATCGAAAAAAACCGTTGCCAATACGGACAAACTTGTGGAAATTTTGTTGCGATTCGAGCAAAAATTTTACGCAGGCAAGAAGGACCGCGGCGGAATAGACTTTGGCGACCTGGAACATCTTACGCTGTCCCTGCTGGGCGACGAACAAATTCTTGCCGAAATAAAAGCCAAACACAAGTATATTTTCGTGGACGAATATCAGGACACAAACCCCGTGCAAGAAGCAATCGTTTCCAAATTGGAACAGGGCAACAACCTGTTTATGGTGGGGGACGTAAAGCAATCCATCTACGGCTTCCGCGGATGCGAACCGGACATATTCGTGCAAAAATACGGCAACTATAAACAGGGCAAATGCGGAAAAGCAATTGAACTGAACGACAACTTTAGAAGCAACAAGGAAATTCTGGAATTTGTAAACGACGTTTTCGACTTTACCATGACGCCGAAATTCGGCAAAGTGGACTACAAGCACGACGCACAACTATTGCGCGGCAACTCCCCGTCGCTACCTGCGCCGTCGGTGAGCGTGGATTTTGTAAAGCCTCTAAAAAAGCAAAGCGAACAACTGACGGAAATTTACGACATAACCAAGCCGCAAGAGAACATTGACGCCATTTCGCAAGGCAAAGTTATTGCCGATATTATCCGCCGCCGTGTGGGACAGCCCTGCAAAATAGGTGACACCGTGCGCAATATTACCTACGACGACGTTGTAATTTTGATGCGCTCGCTGACCGACAAAGCCATAGACATCTACAACACTTTGCTCGGAGAACACATTCCGGTTGCAGCAACGTTCAAAACCGACAGCGCCGCCTGCAAAGAGATACGCGACGTTATCAACTTTTTGCGCGTTGTGGACAATCCGCTTTGCGATATTCCGCTTGTGGGAACTTGCCTAAGTTGCTTTGGCGGATTTACCGAATCGGAACTTGCCACCGTGCGTTTGGATACGCCTGGAAGAACGTCTTTTTACGAAAGATTGGTCAACTACGAAAGTCGTTACGACAACCAAATTGCCGCAAAAATCAAATCGCTTTTGCAAAAAATCCAAAAGGTGCGGTTTTTCAGCTACGGAGCCAACGTAAACGACACCGTCCTTTATCTTCTTCAACTTACCGACTACACCTTGTACGTGCAAGGACTGCCGTCCGGTTCACTTAGGCTGGCAAAACTTTATCAGTTCATCGGCAAACTTAAGGGCGCGTCCTACGGGCAAAGCATAGACAAACTTTTGACCTACTTGGACGACAGAACGGACAACCGCGACGAAGAACGCTTTCCCTCCGCCGACGCCGTAAAAATGATGACCATGCATGCATCCAAAGGGCTAGAATTCCCCGTGGTTATAATTGCCGGAGCAGACTCCAAATTCAACTTCGACAACAACGCCGTGGAACGCAATTCCGCTTTGGGAATCGCCGAAAAATATTACGACGACAACTCCATGACGGTTGCGCCGAGCTTGAGTTTTACCGCTTGCAATTTGTACAACAAAAACAAACAGCGCGAAGAAGAAATGCGCCTGCTGTACGTTGCGATGACAAGGGCAAAGTGCGCACTGCACATTGTCGGCTCGGTAAACGACAAACAACTTAAAGGCATCACCAAAATGCCTAGCAACGCAGGCAATCATTTGGATTGGATTGTTGCCGCCTTGTACGAAAAATTCGGCGACGACCTTTGGAACGTCCACACCGACAAACTCCACACGAAAGTTGTGGACGAAAACACACCATTGGAGCAAACGCAAACGCTTGAAGGCAAACTTTGCAAGCAATCCGACGATGCGGAAACCGTTGCAAAAATGATGCAATATTCCTACCCGTACGCTCTTGAAACGGAAATGCCCGTAAAACTGGTAAGTTCGGCGCTGGACAAAGAGTACATAGAAAAGAACGCCGATGACACTCAAACCGAAAAGCGGGAAAACCCCAAAGAGCATATCATAAACGTAAACAACAACCGCGCATACATAGGCACGGCGTATCACAAAGTGCTGGAAGAAGCCGACTTACACGCCGACTACGACCAAATCGACCGCGTTATAGACACTCTGGTTCAAAATGCTGTAATCGATCCGCAAATTGCCCAAAAGTTGGACAAATCGCTGATATATGCGGCACTAAACGACCAAAAACTTACGCGTCTTGCCGACGGCGGACAAATCTACAAGGAAATTCCCTTTATGACCTATGCTCCGTACAATCAAATTGCCGCCGACAAACGGTTTTCCGACAACGTGATGTTGCAGGGCGTAATTGACCTTCTTATTCGCCTGCCGAACAAGGCAATCGTCGTCGACTACAAATACACCACCAAAAACGAACAACAAATTGTCGATAGTTACAAAATGCAACTTAACAGTTATCGTCTTGCGGTGCAATCCATCGGAATAGAAAACGTAGATTGTTACGTGTACTCCATCGAGAACGGAAAATTGATAAAAATTGACTGAATTGACCTCAAGAACGCAAATTTCGCGCGTGTTTGAGCCGTTCCGTGTGGCTGCAACGTGAGTTTTGACACGTAATACGTCCCTGTAAAAACAAGCAAAAGACGAGGACGGTTCGGAATCGCTTTCGCAATCAAACAGCCGATTTTTGCCGAAATACCAAACGAAAGCAAACCACAAAGCCACACGCTTTTTAGCCGCAACGCACACCGCCCGAATATTCAAATTTGAAGCAAAACGAAACTATCAAATTTGCAATTTTAGAAACGTATCTGCAAAAATACTTACACGAAATGATAAAATTTACACCTTTGTTTTCCGGAAGTAAGGGAAACTGCTCGTTGGTGCAATCCGACGAAACAAACATACTTCTTGACGTCGGCTACGGCTACAAAGCAACCGTCGGCAGGCTTGCCCTGTCGGGCCTATTCCCCAAGGACATAGACACAATAGTGATAACGCACGAACATGCCGACCACATTGCCGCGTTGCCCATGTGGACAAAGTACAATCCCGACGTCAAAATTTACGCGCCATCCCCGCTGGTGGATTTGATTTGCAAAAAGTCCTACTCCCCCAACGTGCAGGCAATCGATGGCGAATTTGACGCAAAAACTTTGCACGTTATCCCGTATTGTTGCAGTCACGACGCAATTTGTTGCTACGGCTACAAGTTTAGCGACGGAGTAACTTCCGTTGCGTGCGTAACCGACACGGGAATTGCCACCGACCAAACGATAAAGTTCTTAAGCGATTGCAAAATCGTGCAAATAGAAAGCAATCACGACGTAAACATGCTTTTGAAAGGCGAATACAGTTATCCGCTGAAACGACGAATACTTTCCGACTTCGGACACCTTTCCAACGAGCAAGCGGCTGAACTTTTGACAAAACTTGTAGGCACTAGCGTAAAAATCGTGGTGCTTGCACACTTGTCCGAAAAAAACAACACCAAGGAACTGGCATTCAACCAAACCGTTAGCGCATACGCACGCTTGGGGCTGGTTGAAGGGCGCGACGTGACCGTGTACTGCGCGGATCAATATCACAACGAGGTAACCTTTGAATAAGATTTACTACAACAAAAACGACACGGGCAAAATTTTTGCGCTGACAGTTGTCGTTGCCGTGCTGATTTCCTCACTTATTGCGGCTATTTTTACAAAATCTCAAACCGATACGATGCAATTTTGGATTACGCAGGCAATCTATACGCTTGCAATAGGCGCAGTTGCGCCGCTTTATGCCGTGTTTACCAAAACAAAATTTATAGAGGCAACGAAAATCAACAAAAAACCGCCGATTGACCACCTTTTGTGGGGCATGGGCATAACGGTGTTTTTGATTATGCTAATGTCTCCGCTAAACGAGCTTATTTTGGACGGAATAGAGGCACTCGGACTAAAACGCCCGTCCACGCCGCTGGAAAATCACGTAAGCTTTGTTCCGCTTTTGATCATCTCCTGCGTGCTTGCCGCTTTTTGCGAAGAACTGACGTTCCGCGGAACGCTGGGCTGCTCGCTTGCTCAAAATCCCAACACCGCAGGCTCGGTATTTGCGGGAGGAGCGTTGTTTGCGCTGTTCCATATGAACCCGGCTCAAACCGTTCATCAATTTGCACTTGGCACGATTATGACTTTGTTGTTTATCCGCAGCGACAGTTTGTGGACAACCGTTGCCGTGCATTTTTTCAACAACCTTGTTGCGGTTGTTTTGATGTTCGTGCTGCCTGCGGACTTTATCGTAAAAAACAACGGTTGGATGATGATAGTCGGCGCAATCGGACTTGGCGTAACTATTCCGCTGTACCTAAAATTTACACAAAGCCGCAAACAAACCGAAGAACAACCAAAAACCGACGCGTTTTCCCTAATTGCGCTTATAACCGCGGCGTGTATGTGCGGAACGGTTTGGATAACGTCGTTGCTGGGGTAAACATACTCGACAAACTTGTGCAAATGACGCACCACGTACGGCGTTATACGCGTTTTTCCGTTTTTTGCCATGCCGAATATCCTCATTTATGCGAAAATGCAATTTCCCTCGTCTGCCTTGTTGGCAAAAACGAATTCACTAATCGACAAAGACGCATGTATAGACAACCTCCGTGCCTGCACATCTATGTGTTTTGCCACTCCACACGACCACAAATCGGCAAAACACTGCTTGCTCAAAAGACAACGTATACAAGATTTCCTCAAATAAAAAACGCTAAACCGAACAAATTGACGCAAATAACCCACACCATATCACGCTTTAAGGACAAATTATGTTAAAAATCAAAATCGTTGCAGTCGGCTCGATAAAGGAAGATTACTTTCGCCAAGCCATAGAAGAATACACAAAACGCACGTCCCGCTTTGTTTCGACGGAAATATGTGAAATTCCCGAAACGTTTTTCAACGGTATACCCAAACAAAAAGAAATAGACAAGATACTGCAAACCGAAGGGAACAAAATTCTTGCCAAGGTTGAAGGCTTTGCTGTGGTTATGGACATTGACGGCAAAGATTTATCGTCTGAGCAACTTGCCGAAACCCTAAAAACGCAGTCGCAACGTTTTGCAACGATAACTTTTGTTATAGGTGGCAGCCACGGTCTTTGCCAAGAAGTGAAAAACCGTGCAAATTTGCGCTGGTCGATGGGAAAAATCACATTGCCTCACCGCTTGTGCCGCGTTGTGCTGACCGAACAAATCTACCGCGCGTGCTGCATAAACAACAACGTCCCCTACCATAAGTGATTTTTCGGCAGCCAACCAATGCTTTTTTTCAAACCAAAACGGTTGCTCTTGCCATATTCGTTCGGCTTGAATTTTCCGCAAAACCGCAAAAATATTGTGTTTTTAAATTTATTTTTTGCAAATTTTGATATTTTTTGGTGATTTTCTCCTTTGCAACAAGCGGCGATGGCGCAACTTTGCATTGTTATGTGCGTATATGCTGTGAATAATCCGTATTCTCCGCCCGAATTTTAGCATTTTTACCTGTTATTGGCAAAATTGTGCAAATTTTGGATATAAAACGCTCTCCGCGTGTGTTACAGTTGACAAATATATTTATTGTGATACAATTATACGGTATCAAACTTGTGCGTATTGCAATTCAAAATAAGGTTATACCGTTATACGAATTATGAGTGAACTGATTACACAAAAAACATTATGGGAAAACTTTGATCCGACGGCCGAGCCGCTGGATGCCGTTGTCGTTAGAAGCGAAGTTATCGACGGGTTGACGTTCAAGCAATTGTATTTTACGTCTACTTCCTTTGAGGACGGAACAAAAACGCGCGTGTTTGCCGTGGTTTGCCACAAAGGCGACAAGCCTTCCAAAAACGCCGTGCTGCTAATCGACAGTTATTCCAAGCCGATTTCCTTGGACGATTTGCGTTTCTTTGCCGAAAACGGCTTCACCGCAATGTCAATTGACCTTAAAGGCAGGGTGGAAAAGGGCAAACATACCGTCTACGCCCCCTCCGAGGACTTTTGCAATGCCGACGTGGCAAAAAGTTTGTTCTACGTGGACGACGGTATTCACAACAACAAACTCTACCGCTATGCCGTGATGTGTATGCGCGCCATTACGCATCTTATTCAAAACGAGAATGCCCAAAACGTTTCCGTTGTAACGGTTGGATTAGGCACGTACGTGGGCACGATTGTGCTTGCAATCGATAACCGCGTAACAAACGGCTCGATAGTTTTCGGTGCGGTTTACCGCGACTACGGCAACAAAACACAAACCGAAGCGGATTTGTCCGACCGTGAAGAACTTGCCGCACACTTGGCTTACGAAGAAAAACGCCAATTGTGGCTTATGGGACTGGCTCCGCAAAGTTACGTTATGCAAATAAAAGTGCCGGTGTACATAATTACGTCGGCAAACAGCGAACTTGGCAACGTGGAAGACATAAGCCGTATGTTCTACCGCATAAACGACGAAAGCCGATTGCTTGTTCTTCCCAACACAATTGAGCACCTTAACGATTTTTACGCAAAATCCGTCATAAACTGGTGCAAAGGCAAAAAGCCCGAGGAAGAACTTTCCGTAACGTCCTCGTTGGACGAAAACGGCGATTACTACGTAACCACAAACAGTTCGGCAACTGCCAAAAAACTTTCGGTGTGGTACTGCGTAAAGGCAGACGGAAGAACCAAACACTGGATGCGCGCAACGATAACGCGCACCGGAGGGGAATCTCGCGCAAAACTTAACCTGTACGAAAAGGACTGCGAAGTGCTGGTGTTCGCCCTGTTGGACGCGGACGTGGCAATATCTTCGCCGCTTACCAAAATAAAAGTCGAAAACGCGCACAATCTTATTTTGCCCAGCAATATCATTTTCAGCGGCACGGGTACGCAGGAACTTATTCCGTTCGACATTCAAGGAAGATGGCGTGGCGACAACGTTTCTTACGAAAAAGCCGCAGGCTACCTGAACATCGTCGGCGCAAAGGGCAATGCGTTTGCAACCTACGCAATAAGCGACGAGAACATTCGCCGTTCCATCACCTACACCATCAGTTTTGACGTGTGTTGCACCGTAAAACAAACGCTCACGGTCAGTGTCGTTCACGGATTCGAATCCGAACGAGAGGTTTACAGCAAAGAAGTTCAACTTTTGGGCGACGGAAAATGGCAAAGAATTGTGGTTGACGAAAAAGATTTTAAGCGCGACAGCGACGGAAAAAGTATTCCTGCGGACGAAAATTGCAACTTGCTTATGATTTGGGCAAAAGAGCAATTTATCATCAACAACATAATAATAGTCTAGTTCAAAAATCCTCCGCATGGGGAAAACCCGAACGAACATACCTACAAAAGACACACAGAACGGCAAAATTACACCAAAAATTAGGTTTTTTGCCGTTCTTTTGTGTAAAAACGTAAATTTTGCCACATAACGTTTGGCTTTTTCAAATGCCGTACAAAAGCATTGCAAGCGCGATTCAAATTGAAAAGCAAACGTTAAATGTCGACCGCTTTGTCCGAAAGAGCGCAAAGAACACCAAGAAAAACCGACGATTTTACACAGTACGGAAAAACAATGGCAAAAACTCGTAAGTGTTTGAAACATTTTGCCGAAAGACAAAAGAACATATCGTTTACAATTGTTGCAGTCACGGCAAATTGCGTGTACAATTTATTGCAAAAGTCCTTGCTACAAAACGCTTCTCGCAACAAATCACTATAACTTAATTTTACAGGCGGTACATCGTGAGAGAACAACAAAACAACATCAATCCCGTCGACGACGACGAAACCCGACAAAACGTACCTGACAGCCAAAACGCCGTCCCTTTGGAGGAAAACTGCTGCACAAACGATTTGACGGATCAACCTCAATCGGCTCCCGAAACCGATGCGGAGGAAACAAACGCTCCCGAAAATAAGCAAAAACAAAACAAAAACGGCAAATTCGGCACGGCTGTAAACCGCAGTTTAACCGTGATAATCATAATATTGGCTGTTCTTTTGGTAACAAAGGTGTTTTTCGTAAGCAGCGTCACCGTCAGCGGCAGTTCGATGGAGCCGACTTATCTATCCGAGGGCGAAACCGTTACCGTAAACAAGTTGGCAACCCCCGAACGCGGCGATATTGTTGTGGCTTTCAAGTACGACATCGACAGCAAACTGAAAGCCTACTTTGCGCCAAAATCGCAAACGTTGCCGGGGAAAAAGTATTTTAAGATAATAAAACGCGCCGTTGCAATAGGCGGCGACAAAATTTGGACGGAAACGCTTCCGGACGGCACATACGTTTTTGCACTGGAAATAGATGACACGGTCTACTACGAATTTTACTATTGGGACACCGAGCAAACAAAGCCATTTCCCAATCGCGACAAGGGACACTACGTTTTGGCAACGAGTTTGGAACAAGCCACGCAACTTTACGGCAAATACGTTGTGCAAATAACGATGGAGCCGCGCGCGGACGATTGGCTTTCCGCTTACGACAGCCAAGAAAACTGCTACGTAGTGCCGAAAAAACATTTTTTGGCATTCGGCGATAACCGTTCGGTCAGCGAGGACTCCCGAAGCAACTCCTTAAAAGCCGTGCCGTATAGCCGTGTAATGGGCGTTGTTGTTTAGGCGTGCGATACGGCAAAAAATCGCACTGCTTCTTGCATAAACAATTTTGCGGCATATCGCAACTGCAACAAATTGCAAATCATCCGCATTTTCAAACCCGTTTGATTGTAGCATATACCCCTTTCGGAACGACATTCCGCTATTTTGTTATTGCATAGTTTTGGGGCAACCAATCGCACCGAAAATGCGCATAACTGTGCCGTTGTAATAAACTCGCTAGCGTTTGATGCTTTTTGCAAACGTGCAATGCGGTTACTTCGTATAACTACTTAACAACAAAAAAAACACCTTCCGCAAGGAAAGTGTTTTTTGTGTTTCGATATGTTTATTATTGAATACCGTAACGCTTCTTAAACTTGTCCACGCGTCCGCCTGCGTCTACCAACTTTTGCTTGCCGGTAAAGTACGGATGGCACTTGTTGCAAATTTCAACTTTAATTACGTCGGTATCCTTGGTGGTACCCGTTTTGAAAGTTGCGCCACAAGCACATACATGGGT
>CAKRAM010000078.1 GCA_934294965.1 uncultured Clostridia bacterium | reverse complement strand
CAACTCGTTCATATACCGCGTGGTGTTATTCGATGATTGCATTTATATCTTTTATAACACTTCACTGAATATGCCGACGAAGGTTAAACTTGATAAATCCGACTTAGCAGAACTGCGCGAATACCGCGAACATAGAAAAAGCACCCGATTTCAACCTCTTGGGTTCAAATTGGGTGCTTGTGGCGGAGAAAGAGAGATTTGAACTCTCGCTACGGTATCCCGTACTACACCCTTAGCAGGGGCGCCCCTTCGGCCTCTTGGGTATTTCTCCAAATCCAGTATGTGTGCATATTTCGATTGCTAAAGTATTTTAGCATAAAACGCAGTGCAAATCAAGTGTTTTGGAGAAGTTTTTTCTATGCAACCTACGCAACGCGAAAACGGTTCTCCAAATTGCGTATACGACAATTAAACTAAAAAACTGCCAATAAACGAGTTTTTCGTTTACACAATCGAACAAAACGCATTCGTTTCCATATGAAACGGCAAATAATATATGCAACCGAACGCCGCTTGGTGCGCGCACTTAGCCGAGGCAGGTTACAATTGAGGTTGCCAAGGCAGTTGGAATTGCATTTAAACACGCCGCAACAAAGTATGTTGCAACTCCGTCAAAATACATCAATTGCTATAAGTAGTCGCTCAAAATAAACTATTATTCTACTTTCGATTAACTCCGCGGCACGTGGCGTTTTATCACATTCACGGCTAACGCTGATTTTGCAACTTGTTTAGGCGCGGCGAGCATCCGAACGCGGGGCGTGGAGCGAAACCTAAATAGTCGTGAAGGCGTTAAAATGGCTTCAAACGCTGTTGCTACTGCCCGGTCAGTGGAGATTTGAACTTCCGTGCTTTGTGCTACCAAAAACAAAAGTTTTCTTTTGGATTGTCCTATATGGTGGTTTTGTAACGTATGTCGAGAAGCATTGTTGCTTTTCATTAACGCATCCTCACACAAAGTGCATAGCAGATATAAGCGCGCCAAAGTGTTGCAGGACCAGGAATCGTTGCGATGCTGTACTTGTTGCCCCATACAGCAAACGACAACAACGACGTACTGCGGCACTTGGGTGCGCACTTTGCCACGAAAGTTCAAAGCGTAACAGCCTAACGTTTTTTCTTTGCGGCGGCGACGAAAGCCGCAAAAACGGGGTTCGGTCGGTTGGGGCGAGAAGTAAACTCCGGGTGAAATTGCGTGCCTATAAAGAACCGACAAGCAGGCAGTTCCACCGTTTCCACAATGGAGCCGTCCGGAGAAGTGCCGCCGATAACCAACCCTGCGCCCACGAGCAAATCGCGATAGTCGTTACTAAATTCGTATCTGTGACGATGGCGTTCGCGAATTTCTTCCGCGCCGTAAATTTTGCTCAAAAGCGTGTTCGGATAAACCTTGCACGGGTACGCGCCCAGCCTCATAGAGCCGCCCGTGGGCTTTCCGCTTTGATCCGGCATCAAGTCGATAACTTGCACGTCGCCGCCGATTTCGCCGCTTGTGGCGCCTTTTAAGCTCGCCACGTTGCGCGCAAACTCCATAACAGCCACCTGCATGCCCAAACAAATGCCCAAAAACGGGATATCGTGCGTGCGAGCGTACTTACAGGCGGCAATCATGCCTTCTACGCCACGCGTTCCGAATCCGCCGGGGATCAATATTCCGTCCACACCTCCAAGCACGTCCGCCGCGGTTTGGTCGGTAATATCCTGACTATCTACCCACTTTATGTCCACAAACACGCGGTTTTGGTAGGACGCGTGATTAAGCGCTTCGATGACCGACAAATAACTGTCGTGCAAGGATACGTATTTGCCCACTATCGCAATGGTCACACTGCCCTTGCGGGAGTCGATATCCTTTACGAGTTTTTTCCAAGGGGCAAAGTCCAAGCGTTTTTTGATGCCCAGCGCGCGACAAATGACTTTGTCCAAACCGTTGTTGTGCAACATAACGGGTGCTTTGTACAGGCAGTTAACAGTGGTATCGGTAATTACGCAATCTTCCTTAACGTTGCAAAACCGAGCGATTTTTTGCCTGATGGCGTCGCCGCAATCGCCGTCCGAGCGCGTTACGATAACGTCCGGATTGATGCCGAGCGACTGCATTTCCTTTACCGAGTGTTGGACGGGCTTGGATTTGTACTCGTCCGAACCGCTTATATACGGCACAAGGCAAACATGCACGAACACACAGTTTTGCCTGCCGACTTCGGCGCTGAATTGCCTTATCGCCTCCAAAAACGGAAGACTTTCGATGTCCCCTATGGTTCCGCCGATTTCGGTGATGACCACGTCGGATTGCGTTTCGACTGCATTTTTGCGAATATAGTACTTAATTTCGTCGGTAACGTGCGGTATTATTTGCACTGTTTGCCCCAAATACTTGCCCTGACGTTCCTTGTTAAGCACCGACCAATACACCTTGCCGGAGGTCAAATTGCTGTACTTGTTCAAGTTGCAGTCGATAAAACGCTCGTAATGTCCCAAGTCCAGATCGGTTTCGGCGCCGTCGTCGGTTACAAAAACTTCGCCGTGCTGCGTGGGGTTCATCGTGCCGG
>CAKRAM010000077.1 GCA_934294965.1 uncultured Clostridia bacterium | reverse complement strand
CATCCAGTTATCCCGTTCGCAATCGGCGTGGACTTGCTCCACCGTTTTGCCGGTGTTTTCCGCAATGATTATTTCCAACTCGTCACGAGAGGACTCGATGCTTTGCGCAAGGCGTTCCATCCTTGTTTGAGGGCGATACACATTGCCGCCCGTTTGCACCAACGGTTGATGAATAAGCACTCTGCTGTGTTGCAACGCAAACCTTCTTCCGTGCGCTCCGCAACTGAGCAAAAACGCCCCCATGCTTGCCGCCACACCGAAACACACAGTGGACACAGGCGCGGAGATGAATTTTATCGTGTCGTAGATTGCCAAGCCGAAGTCGATGCTGCCGCCCGGCGAATTTATATACAAACTGATTTCCTGCGTGGGATCTTCCTTGTCAAAGTCGATAAGCCGCACGATAACTTCCAATGCCGACCGTTCGTCCACGACGCCGTTCAAAACGATTATTCTCGGTTCTTCCATAATACTGCCACCTCTATTCCTCGTTGGGACTGCCGATTATAAAATCGATTAGCCCGTACTCCTTGGCTTGCTCGGCGTTCAACTCTATGCCGAACTCCAAATCGTTGTGAATGTCATCAACCGATTTGCCGGTGTGGAGCGCAAGCAAACTTTCCATCGTTTCCCTTTCCAAACGCACTTCGCTTGCGGCGATGGCAATTTCCGTTTGCTGATTAGAACCTGTTTTAAGGCTGCCGTAGGGTTGCTCCAAACTGAACTTACAATGACACAAGCAACAGCGAGAACCTTTGTTGCAACCGGCCAGCAAAATTGCGGCGTAGTTGCCCACCGCGCCTATGCCCGTGCCGCTTATCGGGTTGGACAAACTGCGCATCGTGTCGTAGATTGCCAACACATCAAGATAGTTGCCGCTAACCGAGCCGATGAACATTTGAATTTCGTCGGTGTCGCTTTCGGCACTCATTTGCAAAAGGCGCAACACCACGTAGCCCGCCACGTCGGAATCGATGTAGCCGCCGACGATAATCACCCTACTTTCGAATAATTTTTTTTCCAAATCCTTGTCCATATTGTGTTTCTCCGATGCAATTGCTTGCAAAAATCGTTGCGTGAAGTGCAACACAACGCGCCGCCCGTTGAGATTTTTTATCAGTATAGCACGCGCTACGTTTCTTGGTCAAGAGCAATGTGCAAAAAAACGCGCCGTTTGTACACAGGCAGAGACAGCATTTGAACCAACTTCTGCGCTGCAATACGCTTTTTGCTGCGTTAAGGTTTTAACAAGCAGTTGCTATTGCACTATCTGCCTCAAACACGCCGTTTGGAAACTTTCGTGCTTCGAGTAACTAACTAATGGTTTTTTGCAATTGCACTATTGGGTTGTTTTGCCTCGGCGTATCGAAAAGTGCTGTTGATTTTCCGTGTGCTTGCCGACACACATAGTAAATTGCAGTTATAAGTGTGAAAATGTTGCAAGGTTTGGCATTCGAACAAAAATAAACAAAGCCGCCGCAAAATGCAACGACTTTGTTTGTGAGGTTGTTTGCTACAACTAGTTTTCGTAAGTTGCGGGTTTGCGATATTTGTAGTCGCGTTGCTCCTTGGTGTCGCTTACCATACGGCAGCCGGAAACGCACAGCCAAACTATCATAAACACGCCCGCCACGCCGACCAAAATGTACAACAATCTTTCCAACCAAACCATGCCGAACGTAATCCAATTTACGATGTTGAAACCGAAAATACCTATCGACAGCCAGTTGATTGCGCCGATTATCGTCAAGATAAGCGCGATAACGGAAAATACGTTAAACGTCTTTTTCAAAACGCCACCTCCTTGTAAGTTTTGTACCGCTAGTATTTGCAGTTGCAAAAACAATATACGCAGTTGCGTTCATCCCTAATCGCCAATTATTTTGCGGCAAATCGGCTTTTGCTGTGTTATACTCCCTTCTGGTGCGTCCGGTACAACGACAGTTTGCCTTGCAAAACCGCACGACAAGCAGCAATTTCAGCGCAAAAGCGCTTGGCTGTTCCGCCATTATTCCCGAACGCTCGCTTGCGGTGCTTACGCCGAATTTTTTACAAAATGCCGTGTCGAACTTTTGCAAGGCACAAAAAAACACCCCGCAAAGCGCAATTGGCTTTTGGAGGTGTTCGGCAATGCGCGTATCAGTCGTCCACAGGCACGACAGAATCCGGCACGCTTTGAGTTTTTTGGTTCTTTTTGCCCTTTTTAGGCTTTTTGCCGCTTCTCTTTTCCAGCAATTCCGGGGAGTAGCGTGCGTCTTCGCCCAACTTTTTGATTTGCTTTTTGCGCTGACGAATTTTCATACATTCCGACTGCTTGTCACACAACGCAATTTGCTCCTCGGTGGAAAGCGTGGCGTACATTGCACAACTTTTTTTGCGATCGGAAAACAAAAACACAAGACCGAGCGCAATCAAAACGGAGTTTAACAGCACCAATACGGACATTATTGCAAGCACTCCGCCCGTTGCCGAAAACAAAACCGACAAACTGCCGACAACCGCCGCAACGGCGTACACTACGCAAAATACCGAATACACAACGTATCTTTTTGTGCGCTTGACAAACCAGTCCATAGGACTTTCCACGTTGTAGAACATTTTGCCGAACATACAAAAGCCGATAATCCCCACAAAAAACGCAATGCCGAAAGAAATTGAAGCCACGGCAAATGCCGGTTTGGACGGGTTCACTTTGAACGCTTCGGAAATCAAAATTCCAACGTGCTTGAACACCGTGCTTCTGTCGGCGACGATTTCCGCACATTTGGCGGAATCCAAAAATCCCGTCATTTGCGCAAGGCTGGTTATGGCATTGGGCGCAATTAGGCACGCCAGAGCAAACAGCAACGCCCCGGGAACGAGCAACAAACCCACTCCGCCGGAAAAGGTTGTTAGCAGTAAGCCGGAAACCAAAATCAAAAAGCCGCTTACGATATACAAAACAAAATCGAAAACCAAAGTAACTTTGCTTAACGTTCGATTCATAGTTTTTCTCCCTCGTCGATTTTTGCCTGTTCTTCTACTGCAATATTCAACTTTGTGGTGCAACCCGGGTCGGATTTGCGTTTTAGGCGCATGATGCCCTCTTCCACCGGGAAGAACAAGTAGTCGTTGTTGAAAGACAGCGTGTAGAACGCGTCCCTTGCGTAGGATATAACGCGACCGCTGCTCAATGTGATATCTATTTTGCCATCTTTATACGTAAGTTTTGCATCGCCTTGCGAAACATACTTTTTACCGATAAGTTCCTCCGCGACAAAGTCGTGTTCATAGGTGTAGCCCTGCAAAAGTTCCTGCTTTACGCACCTGTGCTGCCAAGCGTACCAATCGGTAACCTTGTTAAACTTGCCGCCTTCAAGTTGCCCGTATTGGTTCATGGAAGTTTGCGCGCCGCAATTTGTGCAGGTCAACGTGCGATCCGCCGAAGTAATTTTATACTCGGCGCCGCACTGCGGACATTTGTACAATATGTTTTCCAAACCTACGACCAAATCCGGAACGTCGATGGATATTTTGTTGTCCAGCTGGTATTGGTAGTCGTCAAACGTCAAATCTTGCACTATGCGACGGTGAATTTCGTCCACGCTGATTTTGCCGATTTCATCCTCGGTTACGACAACTTTTACCGTTGTTTGTACGGGGCAAAAACGCCTTATTTTGCTCCAACGCGGTTGATGAAGATAACTGCCGTCGAAACGCACCGTTATCAAAGGCACTTTAAGCAACTTTATCAATTTGGCGACGGCAGGCTTGATTACATTGGGCGTACCCACCACCGACAACTTGGCTTCAGGATAGATGATGACCGGGCGGCCTTTGCTCAAAACATATTTAATGTCTTTGATGAGGTTCACGTCCACGGTAAATTGCTTTTTTGCCAGCACGCCCATATGTTTTATTGCGCTAGGCCAATTTGCCATTTGCGTTACCGAAATCACAAAACTGCCGCAGTTGTTTTTTAG
>CAKRAM010000076.1 GCA_934294965.1 uncultured Clostridia bacterium | reverse complement strand
GTGTGCTTTTTTGAATGAGACTAAACGGCGAATGATACAAACCGCTTTCTCCGTAATTGAGTCCATCGGGCATGAAAGAAAAAATGCCAACAAACAAAATTATTGCGATAAACACGCACAAAATAATGATGGACGTTCTCTTGGTCATTGTGTGCCTCCTTGAGTTTGCCTAACTTAACCACACTATTATAATGGCTAATACAAAATTAGTCAATCACTTTTATGAATTTTAGCCGTTCAAATGTATCACAAAAGACACATTTTGCGATAATTTTCGTTCATAATCGACTATTGAGGTCATAACTCCGCAAAACGGCAAACTGCAATTCAAAAATAGATTTTAGTGCTGTGCTTCGTCGGTTTTTCGTAATTACGTAAAAGAGCGGCGCGACAATACATCGTCACGCCGTCCGCAAAACAAATTCACCGTTATTCAAAGCAAGCACTACCGCAACTATCGTTGTTAATTTGCGGTTATACTATTTTATAGTTTGGATTTTCTCGCTTGCAAACTTTTGCTACGACCTGCGACTTTTTATCACAGCAACAAGCAAAAACGCCACAAGCGCTATAACGAGGTCCAAAAACAATTGACCTACATTAAATTTGCCGCCGAGAATCAAAAACATCGTAAAAGACAAAATCCAAAACACTATCGCGCCGATAAGCCCTTTGACCACAAACTTTTCATCTTTAACTATAATTGCTGCTGCGATGGCGGCTGCAACAACTTTTATCACTTGGTTTACTATCGGTAACACTTTTTCGGCAATGCCAAAAGTCTTTGCCAAAAGTGCCAGCACCAACACACCTATGCAGGAAAAGACAAAAGCAATTAAGCCCGACTTTATGCCCTGCGACCAAACAGAACGTTTAACTTCCGATTGCATACAATCCACCTCCGAATACTGATAAATTGTATTCGGCAAAGCGCGATTATATTCACAAAATCAAATGCCGACTTGCGACATTTGACAAGAAAGCAAAAACGCCTCGGAAATGTTCTCGTTCCGAGGCGCATGTTTGCACTGTAAAAATCAGCGACTAATGCTACTTAATTTCGTCTTCAGTTTCGTCGGTTGATGCTTGTTCGGGCGCTGCAGCCTCTTGAACCGCTGCGTTTGCAGGTTGAACGCTGTGGATGGCTTGTCGAACAAGTTCCATCGTGTGTTTTTCTCCGCCCATACCGGTTTCAATGGTAACCGTGTTGTCGGTCAAGGCAACAACGCTACCCACGATACCGCCGATTGTAGTAATCGTGCTGCCAACTTGCAAACTGTTCATCATTTCTTCGACCTTTTTCTTTTGCTTGCGTTGAGGAATGATCATAAACAAAATCATAGCCACAACCACCACGCCGAGAATAATCAACGAGCCGTATTTGCTAAACCAACTGGGTTGAGTTTCCGAAGAGGAAGAACCGCTACCGGACACTTTTACTACACTGCTGAACTTTTGATCATCCAAGCCGCCCCATCTGTAGCTGCCTGCGGAAAGAGGATTCAAATCCAATGCGGCTTCGGAAAATTTTACGTTTTTATTTTCGGAAAAGCCTGCCACAAAATCGGAAAGATTGTAGAAAATTTCGTCAAAATTGCCTGCCGATACGGTGAAGTTAGCAGTAGTATTCATGTTTTCGATATTTCCGTGGAAAGTGCCTCCGGAAATAGCCAAAGATGCCAAATAACCGTTTTCAACAACGATACTTCCGTAATACACGCCGCCCGTAAGTTTTGTTTCGGGAGCAGCAATTCCAGCCGCATTAACACCCGTATAAACAGCTGCCGCGCTGTATGTTTGCGTTGTACCGGTTTGTTCGGGACCGATAACCGTTCCGTCTTTAACTTCCAAAACACCCAAATTGTACACGACAATGCCGTTTCCGCGAACTGACACGTTTTCCAAAGTCAAACTGCCGTTGTTTACAATCGTAACGTTTGTTTTGCCTTGGGTATCGGTGTCGACGATGTAGCCGTTTTTAAGAGTAACGGTTTTGCCGCTCTCCACAACAAGTTGATCCACTTCGTAAAGCTTACCGTTCAAGTCCACATCTCTGCCTGTGGCAATGTCATCTTTGAGTTGTTGAGTTTCCGCAGCGGTAGCCTTTACCGGCGGCGTTGCATCGGTGTTTGCAAAAGCCACGGTTGCTATGCACATAACTGCCAGCAAAGAAACAAGTGCAAATGCCAAAACGAGTTTTGATATTTTTTTCATCGAAATTCTCCTTAAATTTAGTCACAAATGCGACTTTTGTTTAATTATACTATAATCGACGTCTTTTTGCAACGAAATTGCGCGTTTTGGATTTTCAACATATTTTAAGTATTAGTCGGTGCGCAACGTTCCAAGAAGCTTGGCGAGCATTCAGCGCTATTTTGTCAAATCGGTTTTGCCGTAGTATTTTTGATAAAATTCCGCTTTGAAATCGGAAAAACGGTCTTCCAAAATGGCTTTACGAGCGTTTTTGGCAAGATTTAGCAAAAACGTTATATTGTGAATGGACAACAATTC
>CAKRAM010000075.1 GCA_934294965.1 uncultured Clostridia bacterium | reverse complement strand
ACTTTTGGTTGAGCTTTCCTCAACCGCTGGCTAAAATCCTTAAAATTGACTGTGTTTCAATTCTTCTTACTATTCTGTTGTCAAGCTTCGCGCTGCCCTTGTCGACAGCCTACTTATAATACTACATCCGCAATATGGTGTCAAGCATTTTTTGAAAGTTTTTTTAAGTTTTTTTAAGTTTTTTTGCCCGACCGTTTTTGCGACTTCATTTGACTTCGCATAGTATATATACCTTATTATATATCTACCAATCCTTTATAATTTACATAATTTGCAAAAACGTTTGTTCTCATAATTACCGAGATATTCTGTCGGGCGAAACACGGACACATCGGCTTGCCTCTTCGATAAGTTTAGATAAAACTTGCACCACCTACGCCCAAATCCACCGACCGATATAATTCGCCGAGATATTTAGCCTAGTAAAACCGACCATAACGGCTTTCCGCGCGACAAGCGCAATCAAGATTTTGCAATATTTGTACTCGTTTTATAATAAATGTTGCCGTGCAGTCATAGAGCATAGCGAATACTATCGCACGCGGCGATTTGCATAAGTTGTGCAATTGTAACTCAATTTGAAAATACAATTCGTCGCCATGTCTTTTTGTTACAATTATATTTTACGCTTTACAAAATGAAGATTTTCTATTATGCCACATTAACCTCTATTCTACGTCATTTGACACTCAGCCCGTCAAAATCGGCGACATTGCGGGATTTTTGCAAAACAAAACGGCCGCCGCAATTTGCGACAGCCGTTTGAATGACTGAAATTAGTCGGTTGTTTTGAGAGATGCTTTCACGTCGAAAGTCAATCCGTTGTCTTCCAAGAAACGATTGAATGCATCGGTTACGGAAATCTTGGACTTGTAGTATTCGTCGCGAGTCGTTTTGTAGCCATTTTTCAACGTTTCGGAAGAAAGGGTTTCGTAGTACGCTTTGAACAAACGATATTCCGCAGTTGTTGTGTCGTTGTAGTTAGCGGCAAAATTGAAAGCGTGCGCTTCTACCTTGCCTACGCAGTAGATGATATGAACGCCGTAAGTGGTTACGCAAACAACGTACTTGCCTACTTGCGCTTCTCCGCCGACGTATAATTTTTGAGCGGCGTTGAAGTATTCTTCCACCAAACCGCTGTTGTAGTCTTCGGGGATATCTCCTACGCGAACAACGTAGTTATAGATTTTGCCGTGAGAACCGGTATCCGTGTTGAATTGCTTCATCATTTCGTTTACGGTTTGGTCCTTGTTTTCGCCTTTGATTGTTCCGTCGGTGTTGAAGTATGCGCTCCAAGCAGAATTTTCCAAATTGAGAGCAACTTTGCCTTCGCTGTCAAGTTTGAACAAGCCGGAAACTTTTTCGTATTCGCCGTCGGCGTTTTTGGTGCTGTTAAAGTTGTCTGCAACGATTTGAGCTGCAATTGCTTCGCGACGAGCCTTGTAGGTGTCGTTATCCGTGCCGCCAAGCGCGTTGGAAAGGTTGGTGAGAGTTGTGCTTTGAGCCGTACTGAACGGGATGAGGACGTTCTTTACGAACAAGTAGTCAAAACTGTCGTCCACTGCGTAAATGTAATCGCTGTCCTTTATGCCCTCGATGAAGGAATCGAAACCGCCGTTAAGACGATAGTTGGTTTCTTGCGCGGACTTTGCCTTTGCTGCGTCGGCAGTCAACTTTGTAAACACCGCGCTCAAATCTTTGTCGATTGCGGAAGTGATTTCGTAATCGTACTTGATGCCGATGTGAGAGATGATGCTGTCTTCGATTTGACGAGAGATGAACTCTTCGATGGTCATACTGTAGCTTGCACGAACGTTTCCGCTGTATTGCTTTTGAACGCGGTCTTGGAATTTTGCGTATTCGGCAACGGTAAGCTTACCTTTTTCTTCGTCTTCGATGCGAGCGTTGTATTCGTCAACGCGTTTTTGCGCTTGAGCGCCGGAAAGCAAGTAGTCGCTCAAATCGGCGTCAACGTTCAAAGAAGGATAGTAGTCGTTGAAATACTTGTCCATATCTTCGTTTTTGTAGTTTTTTTCGTACAAATATTGCGCGTAAGTGCCGGTTCCGTCCCACTTGTCGTATTTCACAAAGGCGCGAGAACTGTCTTCCTTTTCGGCAGCCTTAAGTGTGCCGTACTTGTTGGTGATGAGGCTTTCTACACTGCTGTCGAAGCTGGTGTACACCGTGTATTTTACGTTTTTTATGATGTATTCCATTTCTTCGGCGGTCAAATAGCCGGCGTTGGCAAACTTAGCCGCATAGGAATTGTTTTCCGCCCGGTGCGTCTTGGTGTAGACGTCCAACTTAACGTATTGAGTGTACAAACCGGAAACGGTGGAAGACAAAAGTTGATCGATTGTGACGTATCCCGCGTTTACGTATTGCGCGTAGCTGCTGTAAAGGCTGTTGAACGTATCCAAAACCTTGCCTACCGATACGGTTTGGTCGCCTACGTTGATTGCGGTTGCAGCGCGATAACGCTCGGTGTCCGTACCGAACATTGCGCAACCGGCAAAAATGCCGAACAAAAACACAACGACCAATGCGAGTGTAAGTACTTTGCTTGCTTTTTTCATTTTGTTACTCCTGAAAATCGATGGCAAGATTGTCTTGATGCGCCGTCGGCAAAAACCGCTTCCGACAAAAGGGCATCATTCGCCACCTATACCCATCTATTATACATTTATGCACCGCTCTTGGCAAGCGGTTTGCTCAATTTTTTGAGTAATTCGCCTGTATTTTTGCCAAAAAATCCTCGATGGCAGAAAGAAGTCGTTCTTTGATGACGAAATCCGACGAGGAAAACTGCACTCCGTACGTGCCGGACATAGCCGTGACACTGCTTCCGCAGGTCGATAACGCGTCGAAAACTTCTTTGCGCATCATAAAATCTCGGTTGGCAAAAAGCACTTCGCCCCTGCCCGAGCGCACCACCACTTTGGATACTCCCGCCGACGTACAGGCAACTTTTAGCCGTGCTATGCGGAACAAATTGTTGACCTGCACCGGGCAAGTGCCGTAAACGTCCTCTATGCGTGAGTGAAACTCGTCCACTTCGGCAAGCGTTTTGCAAGATGCCAACTGTTGATAAAAATCCATCCGCTCGGTTTGAGAAGGAATGTAGCCGTCCGGGGCGTACGCTTCGTAGTCGATTTCCAACTCCGGCACGATTTCCTTTTGAACCTTTTTGCCTTTAAGCTCGGCAACCGTTTCGGAAAGCAGCCGTGCATACATATCGTAACCGACTTTGACCATATGCCCGTGCTGTTCGCGCCCGAGCACGTTGCCGGCACCTCTTATTTCCAAATCCTTCATTGCGATTTTGAAACCGCTGCCCAACTCGCTGTATTCGGTGATGGACGACAGGCGTTTGTAGGCAATTTCGCTCAAAATTTTGTCCTTGCGGTACAAAAAGTACGCGTAGGCAATGCGATTGCTGCGCCCCACTCTTCCGCGAAGTTGGTACAACTGGGAAAGCCCGAGTTTGTCCGCATCGGTGACAATGAGCGTGTTGGCGTTAGGAATATCTATGCCGTTTTCGATAATCGTGGTACACACGAGAACGTTGCCTTTGCCCTGCGCAAAGTCCAAAACGGCGTCCTCCAAACGAGATTCGCCCATTTGACCGTGCGCGACGGTTATGTTGGCTTGCGGTACCATGTCGGCAAGACGAGATGCAAACGAATCGATTGTGGACACTCTGTTATACACGCAGTAGACCTGACCGCCGCGAGCAAGTTCGCGAGAGATTACGTCGGCGATGAGCGTTTCGCTTTCCTCGCACACGAAAGTTTCCACAGCGATACGCTCCACCGGCGGCGTGGTTATGGTGGAAATATCTCTCATTCCGGAAAGCGCCATGTGAAGGGTGCGCGGAATGGGCGTAGCCGAAAGCGTAAGCACGTCCACAGACGTTTTTACCGCTTTTATTTTTTCCTTATGTTCCACGCCGAAACGTTGTTCTTCGTCCAAAATAAGCAAACCGAGTTTATTGAACTTAACGTCGGAAGAAAGCAGCCTGTGCGTGCCGACGATGACGTCCGCCTTGCCGTCGGCAACTTCTTTTAATATTTGCTTTTGTTGCTCGGGCGTGCGAAAACGGTTTAGGCAAACGACTTTTACGTCGAAATGCTCCATACGCTCGCGGAAGGTGTTGAAGTGCTGTTCGGCAAGTATCGTCGTAGGCGCAAGCACGGCTACCTGATATCCGTTGGATACCACTTCAAACGCGGCGCGCATTGCCACTTCGGTTTTGCCGTAACCAACGTCGCCGACCAAAAGTCTGTCCATAATCCTGTCCGAAGTCAAATCCTTGGTAATTTCCTCCATGCACTTCAGTTGATCTTCGGTAGGCTTGTACGGAAAATACTGCTCGAACTCCTCGCAAAGATACTCGTCCACATGATACCTGAATCCGCGCGGTTTTTCCCGCTCGGAATACAGTTTGAGCAAGTCCACGGACATCTCCCGAATGCTTGCCGCAACTTTGTTTTTGACCTTGGCAAAATCTGCCCCGCCGATTTTGGAAAGAGTGGGATTTTCCCCGCCCGAATAGCGGGAAAGCATGTTGGTTGCGTCCACGGGGACATACAACTTGTCGCCGCCCTTGTACAGCACAACCACGTAGTCTTTGGTTTCGCCGTCGGGAGAAGTTATTTTTTGTATGCCTTCGCACAAGCCGATACCGTGAACGTCGTGAACGACGTAGTCGCCTTTTTCCACCGACAAAAACGCCTGCTTTTTGGACTTGCGCACCGCCTGCGACACGACGCCGCGCCCGATATCCCTTGCGCCAAGCACCACCAACTTGTTGGTATGCGACACAAATCCGCGTTCTAACGCCAGCGGCAACACCAATCCGTCGGAGGTTTTTAGGTTAAGTTTTTCCACCTCGGCAAGGTACACGCCTCGTGCGGACATAGCGTCCTGAACGGGTTTTACACCGTCTTCGCCGCACAAAACGGCAACTTCGTAGCCGCTGCGCTTCCAATTGCGAATATCCGTTGCCAATGCGTCTTCGGAGTTTGCGTAGTTGGGAACCGCGCCCGTTTTGAAGTTGAATATTTGGTCGGGAACGAAAAAGTCCGATTGATATGGCAGCGTTTGCAATGATATTTGCGGCAAATCGCAACTGAAAACATCATGTTTTTCGCAATATGCCGACATATGCACGGGCAACACTTCGCCCGCTTTGGACAAATTGGCAACGCGAACGGAATGTTCGTTGTACAAAAACTCCACGCGGGAAGAAAGCAATTTGGGCTCATCCCACATCACCACCGATTCGCACGGGAGATAGTCGAACAGCCGCGACGTTTTTACAAAGGGCGCAAGCCAACGATTATCCACGCTTTTGCCACCGGCTTGGGCAGTAAGGTCGGAAACGATTTCCGAAAGACGCGACTTAGCATCGGCGGAAATACGCATTTTGCCAACCAGCGCCGACAGTTTGACAAGTTGCGCCTCGGAAAATGCGCCGACGTCCCACAGCAGGTAAACGTCGACGTAGTCGGCAGTGGCGGCAGTTCCGTCCGAGCCGACCGATTTTACCGATTCCACGGTATCGTCCCAAAAATCAACGCGAAAACGCTTGTCGCCCGGCATGGACAAATCCAAAATGTCGCCGCGCAACGTGAACTCCCCTTCGCCCGTGATGCCGTCCACGCGACTATAACCGCAGGCAACCAGTTTTGCCGCAAGTTTTGTGGTGTCGTAAGTTCCGCCCTGCTTTATGCGAAAACAGCCCTGCAAAAATGCCGAGCGATCGGGAAACGGCTGCAACAAACTTTCAACACAGGTAACGGCACACGCCGCACCGTGCAAGACGTCGAACAAGGCACGATTACGCTCGTACACGCCTGTTTTGGAATAGCCGGATTTGTACAACAATACGTCCTCGGCGGCAGGCACGTACACCACTTTGCCACAAGTTAACGCACTTACGGCGCGATAAACTCGCCGCGCTTCCACATAGTCCGAACAAACGTACAAAACAAAGGACGGAGAGGCCGACGCTATTACGGGTTTTTCGTTGGGTTGCACGCCAAAAGCCCCGACAAATTTTTTGTCGAGGGTGGCGTGGAGAAGCCTGACGTAGGCTTCGCAGTTATTTACACTATCCAAAAAACAGTACATATCTATTCATTCCGCACAAGCGTTTATCTGCGGATTGACAAGACGAGCGCAACATGAACACGCCCGCTCGCCTTTTGTATTGGTACGACAATCGTTTTGCAAAACTGCAACAAGTCGTAGCCGACTTGCTTTTTGCCACAAAATGGCTAATTGTTTTCGCTATCGTCCTCTATCGTTATGCACGTGACACTTTGACGGCGTTCACGATGGTAGGAAACAATCAGTAAAACGTCGGAAATCAGTCCCAAAATCGAAACGAGCATTCCGAACAACCCTATTGAGAAAAACAGCCAGTTAAAGGTGGTGTCGGCAACGGAAAGAATGGTAATAATAGCCGAAACCAATGCAAACGCCGTGTTAAACACCGCCGTAGCGTAGGACAACCCGTCCTTTTGGGTAGAAGCCTGCACGATTTTGATTACCATCGGAACAAGAGCAACAGCAATGAAAATCAAGGACAAGATCATAAACATGGCAGCAACGATTGCCATTGCAAAAGCAATTGCAACTATGCCTGCGGGATTTTCCACATCGTGCGAGTTGTTATTGATGTTTATAATCCACCTGCAGGAAAAGAAACTGGCGATACCAACCGCAACCATAAGGCAGGCGCAAATAAGAGATATTATTCTCCAAGTTTTAGCCGATTTCATACTATCCTCCTCTTGATAATACTTTCAGTCGACCGAAAAAATTCGACTATGTTTGCTTTACCTACAAATGACTAACAGATAACTTGGCAAATGACAATTTTCAAATTTGCCATTCGTTTGCCGATTGAGACGCTTGCAAACAACCGCAACGCTCGCTATGCGTTTACGCTTTTACATTGTGGCGTTGCATAATCAAGTCAAAATCGTCGCCGTGAACAAATTCCGACAATGCGTTTGCCGCGCTTTCCAAAACAGGATCGACAACGGCATGATCTTCCACCGAAAGACGACTGAGAACAAAATCGATAAGTGCCATGGGCGTATCCTTTTTTGTCCCGATGCGTATGCGCGGAAAATCCGTTGTACCCAGCAGTTTTACGATGTTGCGCATTCCGTTGTGAGTGCCTGCCGAACCTTCCTTGCGAATACGCAAACTGCCCAGCGGAATATCCACATCATCATAAACGACGATAAGATGACCTTTTTCTATTTTGTACTTGTTGCACAACTCAATGACGGCTTCGCCGGAAAGATTCATGTAGGTTACGGGTTTTGCCAAAATAACCTTTTCGCCGTTGATTTTGGTTGAAGCGGTTACGGATTTGCACTCGCCCTTGTTGAACTCTACTCCGAGTTTTTTTGCAAGCATGTCCAAGCACATAAAGCCCACGTTGTGCCAAGTGTTAAGATATTGCTTATCGGGGTTTCCGAGCCCCACTACCAAATACATAGTTTTCCTCTTTGCAAACGAGTTTTGTTTCGTTTATAAACATTATATCACAAATTACTTGCCTAGGCAATTTGGAGATTGCGGCTATCAAAACCGCCGCCGAAACTGCCGATTCCAAGCAACTACTCGGCAAGAGCCTTTGCCAAATCGGCAATTTGCAACTTATTTTGTTCGGTCATTGCCGAAAGAATAGTAATATCGTCGGGCAAAACAGTTACGTTTTTGCATTTTTCAAATGCTGAACGCATAACTTTTGCCGCAGTGGGCGCCCAACTGCCGTTTTCGATAAGAGCAACCGTGCGGTTTTGATAGCCGCGTTCGGTGATGTTTGCCAAAAATTCACGCATGAACGGGAACACCGTGCCTGCATAGGTAGTTGTTGCCAAAACCAACTTTCCGTAACGGAACGCGTCTTCCACGGCTTCCGCCATATCGCAACGAGCAAGGTCGTTCACGGCAACCTTTACGCCGTTTTTGCGAAGTTCGTCGACAAGCAACAATGCCGCTTGTTCGGTGTGACCGTAAACCGACGTATAGCACAGGCAAACGCCCTCGGTTTCCACTCCGTAAGACGACCAAGTGTTGTACAAACCCAAGTAGTAGCCGAGGTTTTCCGAAAGAACGGGACCGTGAAGAGGGCAAATGGTTTGAATGTCCAAATTTTTTGCCGCTTTTAGCAAGTTTTGTGCGGGTACGCCGTACTTGCCCACGATACCGAAATAGTATCTGCGCGCTTCACAAGCCCAATCGTCGTCTTCCACGTCCAATGCGCCGAATTTGCCGAAGGCGTCCGCCGAAAACAATATTTTTGCCGTTTTGTCGTACGTCACCATAACTTCCGGCCAATGCACCATGGGCGCAAACACGAACGTTAGCGAATGTTTGCCCAAGTCCAGCGTTTGTCCGTTGCTTACCGATAGACGGTTTGGGCAAGCGGATTTTCCGAAAAAGTTGTCCACCATCACAAACGCCTTGTCGTTAGCCACTACAACCGCTTGCGGATACTTTTCGGTAAATGCGGTGATGCTTGCCGAGTGATCCGGCTCCATATGTTGAACAACCAAATAGTCGGGAGTTTTGCCTTGCAAAGCTTGTTCCAAATTGCCGAGCCATTGCTCGGTGAAGTGCTTGTCCACCGTGTCCATTACGGCAATTTTTTCGTCCAAAATGACGTAGGAATTGTAGGACATTCCGTTAGGCACTTTGTACATGCCCTCGAACAAGTCTACTTGATGATCGTTTACTCCGACGTAAATGACGTCTCTTGCTATTTTCATTGTACCTTACCTCCGTTTTTTATTGCCGCTTTCGTAATGTCGCGGCTACGATATGATTTTTGATTTGATATGTTTATTTGTTTAACCGCCAAATGCAATGCTTTGCAGACTTATTGCGTGACCGAAAAACAAGAGTTTAACTTTGGGGTAGTTCTACTTAATCCGCCACGCAAACGACAATAACGACGCACTGCGGCGCTTGGATGCGATTACCGCCACGGCGGGCGAAACTGCCGAACTGCGGAGATTTGAACTTCCGTACTTAGTGTGGCCGAAAATTAGAATTTTGATTTAGGATAGCCCCGTTTAACTTCAAAACGCCAAAATTCCGTAAAAGGTCAAATAGCCGTCCTTGTACGATGCGTCCCACCCCAACTTTTTGCACAGTTCGAAAACGTCCACGCAGTATGCCGAAAGGCAACTGTACGCCAAGTTCGGATTGCGACAAGGTTCTCCGCTAAGATCTGCACACTGCTCGCACAAAAGGCAACTGCTGGAACCGCAAATTAAAGTGGAAATACCCAACGCGTTTAGCACGCCCGCCATCACCATCATGTGTTCGTTGTGAGTTTTTCTGACGGCGGTAACGGATTTTTTGTCGGACAAATCCGGCAAGTACCACCTCGATTGCAAAAACAAGGCGTTTTTGTAAGCATGAAGCCTTTCGCGCATTTGCTCGAACGTTCCGCAAGTCGGCGGACAAGAATAGTTAGCGTTGTAGTTTCCGCAAGCGTTTTGCTCGCAAAACTGTCTGAAATCGCTGTTCAACGGCACTTGGTCGACTTCCATAAGTGCGGCAGCCGAAAAACCTTGTTCCGACGCCATCGAAATCAAGTCGACAGGCAAATCTTTGACCATGGTAAATGTGTTACTCCTTACCTAACACAAGTTGCCGAAGCCGATTTTCAACAAAAAACGTTTGCAAACACAAACTCGGCACTTGCTACAAAAAACAGCCACAAGCGTGTGACTGTTTTATTTTTACAGCTTGAAATAGTCTATTTTCATTGCGTGGCGCACTTCGTCCAGCGTTTCTTGCGCTTTTGCCGCCGCCACAACAGAGCCTTGCTTCAAAATTTCATAAACGTCCGATTCGCGTTGCTCCCACGATAGCCTACGTTGCAAAATGGGCGCAAGTTCGGCTTGCAAAATTTTGATGAGGAACTTTTTGATTTTTACGTCGCCCAAACCGCCACGACGGTAATGGTCCTTAAGTTCGTCCAAAGAAGCGTATTCCGGCAAAAATTCCGCAAAGCAATCGTCGGTGCAAAAAGCGTCCAAATAGGTGAACACGGGGTTGCCCTCCACCTGACCGGGATCTTCCACGCGAAGGTGATTTGGATCGGTAAACATGGACATAACCTTTGTTTTGATTACGTCCGCGCTGTCCGAAAGGTAAATGCAATTGCCAAGCGATTTGCTCATTTTTGACTTGCCGTCGGTTCCGGGCAAACGGCAACAGGTTTTGTTGGAAGGTAACAAAATTTGCGGCTCGACAAGCGTTTCTCCGTAGATAGAATTGAACTTGCGAACAATTTCCTGACACTGCTCTATCATCGGTTTTTGGTCTTCGCCTGCAGGCACGCATGTTGCTTTGAACGCAGTGATGTCCGCAGCCTGACTGATGGGATAGGTCAAAAATCCCACAGGAATGCTATTGCCGAAATCACGCAACTTTATTTCGGTTTTTACCGTAGGGTTGCGCTCCAAACGGGAAAGCGTTACCAAATTGAGATAGTAAAAAGTCAACTCGGTAAGCTGCGGAACCATGGACTGAATAAACAAAGTGGACTTGTCCGGATCCACTCCGCACGCAAGATAGTCCAACGCCACTTGCAAAACGTTAGAGCGAACTTTTTCCGGATTGTCGTAGTTATCGGTCAACGCCTGCGCGTCGGCAATCATAATAAAAATCTTGTCAAACTCTCCGCTATTTTGCAAACGAACGCGTTCACGCAAAGAGCCTACATAGTGACCGATGTGCAATCTACCGGTCGGACGGTCCCCCGTCAAAATGATTTTTTGCATAGTTTCTCCGTCGGCAAAAAATGCCGCATCCGATTTGTTTAGATTATATCAGCGCAATGGCGCATTGTCAAGTCGGTGAATGTGTTTGCATAAGCGCAACCGAACAAAATAATCCACTGGAACAAAATGTGCGTACCAAAAGCCAAACGGTTTTAATACGCATATATTACGGAAATAACGTTGACGTCAATTTGCCCACGCCAATAGACCTCAGCCGCAAACAAATTTGCCGCAAAACTGCCACATTTGAAACAATCGGTTTAGGTGCGCATAAGGCACTTGACGCGATTACATGGCAGTTAACGCAAAACAGGAGCAATCACTATTCCGCAGACAATACTGCCGCATTTGCAAAACGCAGTCAAACATCAACGGACTTTAATTATACACAATCACGAATAGCATAGCATTTGAAACGGCAAGTACGCATGTTGCCTACTTTTGCTCGTCTATTGCGCCGAACAAATTGTACTTTGTGCCGATACGGTTAAGTTTTTCCAAAAACGGCTTGGTGAGCAGCAACAAAAACACTACGTTGGACACGGCATAGATTGCCATAAAGGGTAAACTTGTTGCCAGCGCGCCGAGGTACCTTGTCCAAGACCAACCCTCGCCGAAACTGAGAACCGTCCAAATGTCCATCATCGTGGAATACGCCACACCTCCGACAAGCCCCACTATAACAAGCACAATCACGTTGGGCTTTTTTCCGCGTTTGAACAATATGCCGGCAATGAAGCCTATTATGCCCCACACGAACATTTGAAAAGGCGTCCAAGGACCTTGTCCGTAAAAAATGTTGGAAACCACCGCCGACAACGCACCGGTCAAAAATCCCGCCTGCGCGCCGTAGGCGATTGCCGTTATTATCACGATTGCCGTAACCGGCTTAAACCCGGGAATGGGAGCGAAAATCACACGTCCCAACACGGATATTGCCGTCATTACGGCTATTACAACAAGTTCCCTTGTTCCTGTTTTGCCTTTTTCAAATCCGACAAAAAACGGAACGCACGCCAAGAATGCGATTATCATGGAAACGATATTGTACTTGCGATCGTTCCACAGCGCAATACCAAGCCAAATTACCAACGGAATTGCCACGCAATAAACGCCTATCGAGAGTGCCAAACGCAGCCGTTTTCCGACTTTTGCATTGTGCTTTTCGTTGGAAGTTAAGCTCACTTCCGCTTTGGGCGTAGGCTCGGCAATATACAGCAAACTTTTATCCATTGTTTGCCTCGCTTTGCGGCTCGGCGCTTTGCTTTTTGCCGTTTTTGCGGCACAACTCCACCACCATGTCCACCGTTACGGCGTTTTGATACAACCCGCGTGAAATTCGGCTTGCCGCCGTCGTGTAATAACTGTTGCTGGCAAAAAACTCCACGGGATTGGCAACCGACACGATTTGTCCGTCGAAGAACATTGCGCAACGATCGGCGTGCTCGGCGGCAAACTCCACGTCGTGAGTGACGATGATAACCGTTATGCCCTTTTCTTTTAGTTGGTACAAAATGCCTGCAAGCGTGTTTTTGGAAAACGCGTCTATGCCCTTGGTCGGTTCGTCCAACAAAATGATTTTTGGCTCGGTAAGCAAAATTTTGGCAAATGCGGCTTTTTGCTGTTCACCGCCGGACAAATCGAACGGATGACGGGAAAGCAAATGCGTTATGCCCAATTCCTCGGTTACGGCACGAATTTTTTCCTGCCCCTCTTTGCCGTAGCCCATAACTTTTACCACTTCGTCAAGGTCGGCTTGCAAAGTGTTTTTAACAAACAGCGTTTGAGGGTTTTGCGGCAAACAACTGAGGTTGTGCCGATACAAACTGACTCCGCCGTATTCTGAAATCTTTTTGCCCCAAATGCGCAACTTGCCGCGATAGAGCCGTTTTATTCCGCTTATCACCTTAAGTGTTGTGGTTTTACCGGCGCCGTTGCCACCCAAGATGCAAAAGATTTCGTTTTCGTAAACGGTCAAGTCCACTCCTTTAAGAACATCCGGAAGGTCGCGTTCGTAGCGGAAGTACCCCTCAAAAATTTCCACGGCTTTTTTGCGCGAAGAATAGTCCTGCGGAACGATTCCGTAACGGTCGTAAGTGTTGTCGTAGCGAGCATCCAAATAGTCCTTGCCTTCTTTTACGGTAAGCGGACAATCGCCGTCGCCGTCCAACTTGTTGTAGACACGCACCGCCGATGGAAGCCCTAGCAACATTTTGTGATTGGGATCGATGTTTTTAAGTTCCGAGCCGATTTGCTTGGGCGTTCCGACAGCCAAAATGCCCGCGCGGTTCATAAGCACAACTTTGTCGGCAATGGGGAACACTTCTTCCAAACGATGTTCTACCATAAGCACGGTTACGCCCAGTTCGCTGTTGATTTTTTTGACGGTTGCAATAAAGTCCGTTGCGGCAATGGGATCCAGTTGGCTAGTAGGCTCGTCCAAGATAAGAATTTTTGGCTGCATAACCATTATCGAGGCAAGATTTAGCAATTGTTTTTGACCGCCGGAAAGTTCGCACGTTTTTTTGTTGTACCAATCTCCGATACCGAAAAAGCCGCAAATTTCCGCCGTTCTGCGACGAATTTCGTCCGTACCAACGCCCAAACTTTCCAAACCGAAAGCCAGTTCGTGCCACACCTTGTCGGTTACGATTTGATTTTCCGGATTTTGCATAACGAAACCGATTTCGGCAACCGACAAACGCTCATCCAAATCCGAAACGGGAACGCCGCAGTACAGCACCTTTCCGCTTGTTGTTCCGGCAGGCGCAAGTTGCTTTTTGATAAGCCTGAGGAGAGTGCTTTTGCCGCAACCCGATTCGCCGCAAAGCACGACAAACTCACCTTTTTCCACCGAAAAAGACACGTCGCTAAGCGCGTTTTCCGTTGCCCCGCTATACGCGAACGTTAAATTTTGGATTTCAAGTATTGCCACGACAAATTCTCCTTTATTTCACAAATCGTAGGTAAAAACATAAGCGCAAACAAGCACGCGTACAACGAGATTGCAAACGCGTCCAACGCCAGCGGCGCAAACGTGGGATAGAACGAATAACTCGGTACGACTGTAACCAAATAGCACACTGCCGCAATAAGCACAAGTGTTATGATTATCGTGACTGTGTCGCGAACAGTCCACCTGAAAATGGAATAACTTGTTCTTCCTTTAAGTCCGTAGCCGCGCGCGCGCATGGAATCGGCTGTTTGAACGGAGTTTTCCAAACTCCAACTGATCAAAATGCCCAACACACGGGTTTTTTGACGGATTTTGTCCACAAAACTTTTGGTCGCGTACATCCCGAGAGCCTTTTGCGCCTCGTCGATTTCGGCAAAATGGCGTTTGAACTTGGGAATGAAGTTTATCGTCATTGAGAGTAGCAAGGACAACTTCGGCACTACTCTGCCGAACAAATAGATGAATTTATCGCTGGTCATAACGGCGTGATAGCACTTGAACCAGTAAATTACCGCCATTATTTGCACCGAAACGTTCACGCCGTACATGATGGCCTCCAACGTTACGGGGTTATCGTTCAAAAAGAACAGCATCGTTTCGCCGTTGTGGGAAAACAACGGGTTTGTGACGGAAATAAGCAATATCATCACAAAGGCATATGCCAAACTTTTTGCCAGTTCCTTGCCGCCGATAAGCATTCCGCAAAAGAACACCGAGCAAAAAAACGATACTGCCGTAACTATCGGATTGAAGCAAAACATACTGACGAATATCGTCGCCAAAAAGAAGACGAACAACAAAATGGGATGGAAAGATTCGAACGCTTTCATTTTATCATTTCCTCCCAGTCGCTGCCGACGTCCCTGCCCAGGTCGCAGGTGTACACCCATTCGATAACGTCGCCGTCTTTTAGAACGTACTTACTGCAGCCGTACCCGGGGAACTCCCCGTTGACCTTGTACATCCAACCGGACAAAGGGCCGCAAGAAAACTCGTACAAGTAGTTGATACCCTTTATATACACACTGCCGTAGGCACTTTCGTTTGCGCCCTGATATTCCATTTGAATTTTGTTGTGGCGCACGGCTCGGCTTAAAATATCGTAGACGGTGTCGCCGTTACGCAAAACGTATTCCGTGCGCGGCAAAATTACCCCATCCGAAGGAACGTACTTTTCCTTGCGAAGGTTGGGGTCCAAATCGTCCCAATTGTTCAAAATAGTACTGCAATCGATGGACAAGAACACCGTCAAACTGTCTTCCTTGATGTCGTCGAGGTGAGTTAGGTAGTAGTCGTCCACCGACTGTATTTTGGTGCCGCTGAAAATGAATATCAGCAATACCACCACTATGCAAATTGCGATTAAGTCTTTTTTCATTGTAGTATAGTCGAGCAAACCGTTGCCCGATTATCGTTTAATTTTGTTACTATTCGTCGCTTTCCGGCATAAGTTTTTCACGTTTAAGTTTGCGACGTTTTTTGATATGAAGCACTATCCAAACGGTAACTATAGCCGCAGCCACAACGCAGCAAACAGTGATTATGAGCGCGGTTTGCAAATTGTCGACTTGGGTTTTGCATTTTAGCAAACCTTCCACATCGCTAGCCTCAAACGCCGTGCGGTCGTACTCCGAAAGCGCCATATAGCGGTTATACAAAGCATATACCGTTTGTTTTTTGGATAGGCTTATACTGTTAAACGGATATAGTTCCGCCTTGATTTGAGCCTTGATATCATCAATTTCGGCAAGCAACTCGTCAATTTTGTTTTTTGCTTTTTCCAACTTGATTGTAAGCGCTTGTTTGCCTTCAAAATCCACGCTATGCTTGATTTTGTTCAAAAGACGCAACACTTCGGCACGGTATTGCGTCGTAAGTCGGTCGTCGCTCGGCAAAGCGTTTGCGGCAGACTGATCGTCGTAGTCGAAGTATTCGGTGGGTGCTTCTTCGTCGCCGCCGCTGTTGTAGTCCATTTTTTCCTCGTTAAAAGGGACTTCGGCAAACTGCATTATGCGGGACAACTTGTAGTAGTTGTACACGTAGCGACGTTCGGAGGGCGTAATTTGCCAATAGGCGTCGTAAACGGCGTTCACGTCGGCTTTTGAGGACATCTCCGTAAGAGCGTCTATCTGCCCCGTAACGTTGCTTATTTGCGCTTTGAGCGCATCGGACTGTTCCTCACGGAAGTCGTACAAGGCGCGCTTGCCCTGTTGCAGGCGAATGAGTGCCGCCATGCAGTACAACGTTTGTTCGCTTGCCATTGTGTTTGGCTCGCCTGCCACAGCGGTGGGATTGTCCGCATCGTTTTTGAAAGAGTGGGTAAAACCGCCGCTTTCTGTGCGATACTTCAAAATTCCGTCAACCAAAGTGTTGCTTTTGCCGTTGGCATCGATTTTGATGAACCGCTTGTCGGTGGTTACGTCTATACCCAAAGTGCTTAATGCAACCGCAACCTGCACGGTACTTTCCACGTTTGCCATACCCCAACTGAAATAGTCGCCGTCCGGTTGCTGCTCCTTTGACAGCCACGCAATACACTCGTCGATTACAGTGCGAACTTTTTTGGTTACCGAGTTGCCGCTTTTATCCGCGTAGTTGTACTCTTTTTCACTGTTGTAGTATGGCGCTAGACTTTGCACCGCCATTGCCGTTATATCCGGATCGGACACCGTGCCGATAAGCGCAAAACCGCCGTCGGCCAGTTGGCATTTGAGTATCGACGAAATAATGTCGTCGCGGGTGTAGTATGCGCCGCTTGGCACTTCGTAATTAAGACTGTCCAGCGCGATTAGTCCCCAAATATATCCGTTGATGCCCTGCCTGCCCAAAATACCGTTTGTGCCGTCGGTGCGATTGTACACGCCGTCGGCAATAAGGTCTATGTTTTCGTCGTTGCCCGCCTTTTTGGGATTGCCGCCGCACGCCAGCATTGCCAGCGTTATGCGGTGCCACTCGGTTGCTTTTGCCGCGTCCAATTTATCTTTGGTTTTGTAGCGTTTGGAAACGTTGTCGGCAATAACGGCAAGATAGCCGCTTTGGTTGTCGGCAATGCCCAACCTGCCCAGCCCAACGGGATACCAATCGCCCGGGGTGGTGCCTGCAACACTTAACAATTGGTCGTTAATCAGGTACCCGTCCGGCGTAGAACCGACGTCGAATTTTTTCCAATTTATTATTCCCTGCGCGATTTGAAGGTAATCCACGCTTGTTTCGGCTTGTGCGGTAAAGTTTACTGCGCCGACAAGCGAGGTTACCAAAATTGCCAAAGCCAGCAAAGAACATAACAGTTTTGTAGATTTCATAAAATAATTCCTTTTTGCGCCGCAAATCGGCTTGATGTTAATCATAGCCGAAAGCGGACAAAAAGCCAAGCGGAATTCCGCAAGGCTTTATGCTGTTAAATACCGTATTCCGATTTTAGAATCGCCAGTTGCTCGTCAAGCAACTTGTTGTCGGCGTCCCAATGCGCTACGGCTTGCAAAACTTGATTGTACACTTGGTTGCCCTTGCCGTAGTAGTTATTTGCTTTTACGGTTGCAAGCGCGGTGTGAATTGCGGCAAAATCGCCAAAAGCAACGTTGTAGTTGGCTCCGCCACCACCCAAGGCACTACCGCCACCAAGGTCACTGCCGTACGCCAAAGTGAACTGCACGCGCACCACTTCGCCGTCTTGCGGATAGTGATCGGCAAAACCGTAGTTTGGGTATGTTCCGTTTACGCTGTACATCCAGCCCGAACCTTGAGTAAAATCGAATTCGCCCAATGAATATTTACCGTCGTCCCCTGCGGTGATGGATTCTTTGAACACGGTTGCTCCGGTTTTGCGAAGAACTGCGAGCAGCCCCTCATCGATGGCGTTGCCGCTCAAATCCATACCGACAATCGAGGCAAGGTAAAAACCTTTTTCGATTGTGCCGGTGTTTGTGTACGCCCAGCCTTTTTCGGTCAGCACGCGAGTGAGGGCTTGCGCCATATTTTCACCAGCGTAGATATCAACAAGAGTCGGCTCCAAAAAATATTTGCAACCGATGGTAAAGCCTTCTACCGAAAGTACGACCTGTCCGATTTTTCCGTCCGGATCGGCGCCGACGTAGGTCATTTCGAACACTTGCTCGCTAGAACCCAATGCCGAAGTAACCTGCACTTTGAAGTTGAGCTTTTTGTTTATGCAATCGGCAAACGCGCCGTTTGTGAAACTGAAGCGGTAACTTGTTTTTACCGAATCGCTCCACACTTTGGTGATGTCGGCAGAGGTAAGTTTGGTGTAGTTGCCCGTTTGACCGACGTCCACATAGAAGGACAACGCCGAGTCGTCCACTTTGTTGCCGAGAGCGTCCTGCGCTTCCACGTCGAAGCAGCACAACTCTCCCTTGTATGTTTTTCCGCTGACCAGTGAAATACTTTCAATATGCGGAGGATCGGTTACGTAGGTTACGGATAGCGTTTTATCAAAAGATGCGTTGCCGTTTGTTGCGGTGATTTTAATGTCGTACTTGCCTGCCTTTGGAAGCACAAGTATAAACATAAATGGCGAAGGACGAGCGAGTGTTGCGCCTTCCGCCGTAACTTCAAAATCCGCAACCGATTCGCCGTAACGAACCGAAAGGTTAAAACGCAAGGACGAGTTCATCGTGGTGATGTTGTCGTTGAGCGTTGTGGTGAGAGTAAAACCTTGGTAGTTTATTTCGTAGGTTTTTTCCTCCACAAAGTCGCCTTTGCGCGCGGTGACGGAAAATACGTTTTTACCCACTGCAAGCGTGACGGTATATTTTTCGTCCGAGTTTGCCGTAATAACTTCGCCGTTATGTTTTACGATTGTGGCGCAAGTTACGTCGTTGAAGGTTGCCGAGGCGGAAAAAGATACGATGTCGTTTGTTATCGAGGCTTGTTCCACGTCGCAAACAAAAGCAAAATCCTTGCGGAAAGTTACGTCGAACGTGCGTTTTTCGCTTTTACCTTGGCTTGTGACAACCACCGTTATGGTGTTAAGTCCTTCGTCCAACTGAACGGTGTACTTGCCGTTTTCTTTGACGCTTACAAGCACGCCGCCACAGGACACTTGCACCGTGCATGCGTTGCTTCCGTAAGTTGCATTTACCGAAAACTCTATCGTTCCGTCAACTTGAATTTCGGCATCGGCTGCGTCGCATTCGATGACGAACACAGGCACGACGTAGTTTATCGTGTAGGAGCGTTGGTCCTTTTCGCCGTCTGCGGTTGCCTCCACCGAAACGGTGTTTGCGCCTTCCGAAAGTTCAACCGAGTAGTTTCCGTTTTGCGGAGCGATTTCCTTGCCGCCCGTAAAAACTTTGATTTGGCAAAGTTCTTTGCCGTAGGTTGCGGAAAGCGTGAAAGTATACAAAGCCTTGTCGACGGTAATTCCGTCGACAAGGTCGGTTGCATACACAAATTCTTTAGTTTCGGGCGTTACGTCGTCGTCCGGAACGTTGCTGTCGCACGCCACGAACAAAGCAAGCATGCACACAAGCGCCAAAACGACCGCAAAAAATTTTGTTGTGTTTTTCATAGTTTAATTATGCAAGATCTACGTTGTTAAATTGTACGGAGTTGACAATTGCTCCGCTTGCGTCCTTTTGGTCTACCGAGAAGGAAAACGGATCAAACATACCCTTTTGATAGTTGCTCGCGATGCTATTGTAACTTACAGTAAACACGATAACGCCGTTGCTTTCCGACTTGACCGTAGCAGTTACGTCTACCCATTTGTTTGCCCAAAGCGTCATACGGAAGCCGATTTGAGAAGATGGTATCGCTTTGCCGTTTTCGTCGATAGCCGTAACAGTAACATCGAAGTCTTTGCTGAATTTGTAGCCGTCGGTAAGTCCCGCTACGGAAAATTCCGCATGAGGCTCTTCGCCTTCCAGCCAAGTTACGTTGTAGATAACTTCCACTTCACTGCCTTTTATGGCAATACGGATTTGGAAGTCGCTATCGAAAAAGTACGTTGAATAAATGCTTGCCATATCGTACTCGACGTGAACTTTGCCGTCAACGTCGGAGATAGTATAGCCCATCATCGGCACGAAGAAGTTGGAACTATCGGAAAATTTGACTCCGACTTCCACGCCGTCTTTTGTCAATGCGTTACCGCTTGCGTCTGCTGCGGTTATATCGAATGCAATCGTTCCGTAGTAGGTTTTGCCGTTTTCCAACGTACTTTCGATTTTAGCCTTGGGTTCTTCGCCTTCCAACCAAGTTACGTTATAGATAACTTCCACTTCACTGCCTTTTACGGCAATACGGATTTGGAAGTCGCTATCGAAAAAGTACGTTGAATAAATGCTTGCCATGTCGTACTCGACGTGAACTTTGCCGTCAACGTCGGAGATAATATAGCCCATCATCGGCACGAAGAAGTTGGGACTATCGGAAAATTTGACTCCGACTTCAACGCCGTCTTTTGTCAATGCGTTACCGCTTGCGTCGGTTGCGGTTATATCGAATGCAATCGTTCCGTAGTAGGTTTTGCCGTCTACCAAAGTGGAAGAAATTGTGGGAACGGGAGCGGGACCATCCTTGTGATCAACATTGAAGACGATTTCCGCCGTTACACCGCCGTCCGAAGCGATTACTTTGATTTTGAACGCGCCGCCATCGAAGTAGCCCATATCGATAAGCGATGCGATATCGATACTAACGTGAACTTTTCCGCCGAGAGCGTCGGCAACGGTAAGTCCCATGAACGGAGTCATATACGTTCCGCTGAAGTTAAGTTGAATGTTTACGTTGTCCTTGGTGAGGATGTCGCCGGTTGCCGTTTTTGCGGTTACGTCGAACTCGATCGTGTCGCCGTAGAACACTTGACCTTCTTCCAAGGTTGCGGAAACCGTCGGTTTGTTTTTGTAGGTGACTTTGATTGTTTCGGTTGCGGATTTTATTCCGTTGGTTGCGGTGATGACGATTGTGTTTTCGCCGAGCTTGTAAGTGAGTGCATACACGCCGTCGGTTCCGCTGACTTCCACCCCGTTGAGAGTGACGACCACGGGAACGGATTCCGAGCCGTAGGTTGCGGAAGCAGTAAGGCTTGCGGAAGCATCGGATACAACCGAGTTATTCTTTACGCCGCTGAAGGAAATTTCCACAAAGGTGTACGTTTGATAGTTGACCTTTTTAGCCGAGCCGTACCAACTGTTGCCCAATTCCACTTGGGCGCCGTCTTCCAATCTGCCGTCGGAAGTGAAGGGAACGGTGATAACTACTTTGGAGCATGCTTCGAACGCATATCCTCCCATAAGAGCGATGTTTGTGCAGGCGGAGAAATCTGCCGAAGCAAGTTTGCTTGCGCCGTCGAACGCTTGTCCCCAAACTTTTGTGATGGTTGCGGGGGCAACGTATTCCGTTTGAGCGCTTTGTGCGGGAAATTTGACAAGTTCGGTTTTGCCTACGGTATAAAGAATGCCGTTTTGGCTTTCAAAACCGATGCCGCCTTCGGCAACTTCGATGTTTTGCAAAGCGTAGCAATGACGGAAGAAGTCGCTATTGTTGGCAATAGATTGCAAACCGGCGGGGAATTTGACGTCGGTCAGAGACACGCAGAAGTCAAACATTTGACGTTCGATTGTTTCCAAAGAGGTACAAACGGACAAATCGATACTTTGAAGTTTGTATTGGTAGGCAAACACCATTTGTCCAAACGTTTTAAGCGCCGTACAATCGGTAAAATCGACGGTTTCCAAAACCGAGCCTTGGTATTTGCCGGTGGAGTCGTACACGCCGTAGAACGCGCAGTCGCCGATGCTTTGAAGTTTGGAAAGACCTTTTAGGCTTACGAAGCGAAGGTTTTGAGCGTTGCTGAAAGCGTTGTTTTCCAATGCGGTGATTTCCGTTGCGGCATCCAGATAAACTTCTTCGATTGTGCTGTTGTAGTAAAACGCGCCGTAGCCGATGTTTACAACGTTTTTACCACCGATTTGCTTGGGAACGACAACCGTCGTTACGGCGCTGTCTTTCACCAAACCGGTTATGGAAACGCCTCCTTCAACGTCTTCGGTTTTGAATTCCGATTCCGCCGTGGTGGCAATTTGCCATTGAGCGGTGAGCGTTAGGTTGCCTGTTACCGTGATTTTTGCGTTGGGCGCATAGGTGTTTGTGCCGTCGCTCCAACCAACTAGGTTGTTGATTTTCTTTGTGGTTACGTATGCGGAAAGGTCAACTTCGTCACCGCTGTTTACACAAAGCGTTGCCGTGGTCAAAGCACTGCCGCCGTTTACGTCCAACGTTACGGTGTAAACGTTGATTTGCCAAGTTGCGGTAAGAGTGATGTCCTTGTTTACCGTCACGGTTGCATCGGCTGCATAGGTGTTGGTGCCGTCCGTCCAGCCTGCAAACGTGTATTGATCCTTGGTTGCCGCGTAGGAAGTCAATTTGAGTTCGGTGCCTGCAATTACGCTAAGCGGAGCGGAAACATCCTTGGAGCAAACGCCACCGTCCAAAACGAAAGTTACGGTAAATACGTTGCGCCTCCAATTGGCAGTGAGAGTAACCTCGCCGCTGACGGTGATTTTTGCGTTCGGCTCGTATGTGTTGGTGCCGTCCGTCCAACTTTCCAAAACGTAATCTTGCTTGGTTACGGCATATGCGGAAAGATCCAGTTCCGCACCGCTGTTGACTTTTATGCCGTTAGCCACGTCCACGCTGCAAGTTCCGCCGACCAGGTCAAACCAAACGGTGTATTGCACGGGAGCGGGGCTGCAAGTACATTTGTTTTTGCAAGCATCTTCCGTGCAGGTGCTGTTTTTGCAGCCTCCGCACACTTGGCATTTGCTTGTACATTCATGTTCGTTGTCGTGGTTATCCGGCGTGCACGCGGTAAATACTCCCAATGCAAGCACAACGGACAAAACGGCAATCAAAACGATTTTGAGTGTTTTATTCATTGTTTACTCCTATATTTTTTGCCTGTTACGGCTTATTATCGCAAAAAGTATAGGCAAAATCGGCTGAGTTTTTGCGCGCAAAGTCAATCGCAAAGCTTTGTAGCGCCAATCGGAGACGATAATCGGCGCGTTCACGCATTCGACATGCCCGGGGAGGACACAACTACCCGAGCATAAAAAACAACCGCCCTTTTCGGCGGTTGTAAAAGTCAATATCGGACGGACTGCACAAAATTCTCGACAAAAGCCGAGCATAATAAAGTATCCGTCGCATAAACCTCGCCTCACCGAAAAGCCTATACTTTCGAGGCAATTCGGCAGGTCTCCTGACTTATGGCGTCCGACACCATACGGCATGCCTTCCCAACGTACGTCAGTGACAAGTAGCACCGTATAATTAGCCAAATACAGTAGAGTGAGCTGAATCGCGGATTCTCACCGCGTTCCCTTTTAATGCCCGTGCGGGCAACCGTTTCACCTTTGTGCCACAATTGTATGCCAATCACAAAGCAAAGTCAACGTTTTTAGGGAAATGATTGTGTTTGCAAATTGTAAATTTTGTGTAAAGCGACTTTACGAGCAAAATTTTGAAGAAAACCTAACGAATATCCACGTTATCGTTCAAGTATTTTCTAAATTCCGCATATTCGTTTTCCGAAAGTGGCTGCTTGTAGGAAAGTACCAAAAGCGACAAATCCGGATCGCCCGTGCGCAAATGCGCCTGAATGTGCGGATACGCGTTTTCCACCATGCCGTTGCGCTTGTAGAACCCGATGCGACGGCGCGCAAGGTCGTCCGTGGGCAGTTCCGCCTCCAAAACGAACGGATTGCCGCAGGCAAGGTTTGCAAGCATGCTTACGATTGCACCACCGTAGCCGCCGTTCCGCAGTTCGGGCGCGACGCAAAAATTTTCCAAGTACAGCATCTGCGGCATTTGCCAATATCCAACAACGCCCACCGGTGTTGCCCCGTCCAAAACAAGGCAAAGGTTGTAGTCCGGATGTTTTGCCACGGCAATTTGCTCCGAACGAGAACGCGTTTCAATCGGCGGGAAACTTGCCTGCAAAATATCCAGAGCAATGTCGAATTCGGCAGCGCTCGGCGTAACTTTTTTGAACGATAAACTTTGTTTACTCATAACGCACTCGATTTTTGTAGCAACGGCAAAAAACTTTGCCGAGGTAAAGAAAAACGGCAATATCGCGTGGACGTTGCCGTTTTGCTTTGCGTGTGTTTCCTACAGGATAACGATAAGAGCCATTTCGGCTGCGTCACCGCGACGAGGATTCATCTTGTAGATAGCCGTGTAGCCACCCTTTTGACCGCTTTCTTGCGCTTGCTTGTCAAATTTGGGAGCATACACGTTGAAAATCTTTTCGATTACGGGGTGCTTAACCTTCTTGGTACGAAGACGGTATTCCGTTCCCTTTTCCTTGGGAAGACGTGCTTCTTTGAGGTCGGCAACGCCTGCCATGATTTGACGTCTTGCAGCAAGTTTGTTTGCGCCGTCGTTAACAACTTTTACGGTTGTTTCCTTTCCGTTCACGATCTTGGTCTTTTCCACTTCGATAACGTCTTTGTAGGTGTTTACTGCCAACGTGATGTACTTTTCGGCAAGTTTTTGAACTTCCTTGGCGCGAGCCGCAGTCGTTTCCAACTTGCCGTTCCACAAAAGTTGGGAAACTTGGTTTTTAAGCAGAGCCATTCTGATGTCGGTTGCTTTTCCTAATTTTCTATGTGATGCCATTGTGCAATTCTCCTATTCATCCTTATTTTTCAAAGACAGACCGTAACTTTCGAGCTTTGCAATTACTTCGTCCAAGGACTTTCTGCCCAAGTTGCGAACTTTGAGCATATCGTCTTCGGTACGACGAGTCAAATCTTCCACCGTTTGGATGCCGGCGCGCTTCAAGCAGTTGTAGGAACGGACGGACAAATCCATGTCGTCGATGTTCATTTCCAGCACCTTTTTGTGATTGTCGCTTTCGCGAGGAATCAAAATGTCACGGTTGAAGTTCTCGGACAAATCGACGAACATTTTGATGTGGTCTTCGATAATCTTTGCCGCGAGAGAAACGATTTCGCGTCCCGAAAAGGCACCGTTTGTTTCAACTTCGAGGATAAGCTTGTCGCGAGTGATGTCCTGACCGACGCGCGCACTTTCCACGTTGTAACTTGCCTTTTTAACCGGCCCGAAGATAGAGTCGATGGGGATGAAACCGATGGGATAATTGAGTTTCAGCTCTTTGTTGCGTTCTTTGTTCTTTTCGATGGAATTATATCCGCAGCCGCGACCTACGTAGAGTTCGCAGTTGAGCGAATAGCCTTCTTCCAGAGTGCAAATATACAAATCCGGATTAAGAATTTCCACCTCACTGTCCGTGATAATGTCGCCGGCGTGTACTTCGCACGGGCCGACCTTATTTATGGTTATTGTCTTTCTGAAGTCATTGTCTTCATTATCCGACTTCAAAGCCAAACGTTTGATGTTCAGGATGATGTCTGTAACGTCCTCTTTGACACCGGGAATAGTTGAAAATTCATGTTGAACGCCGTCTATTTTGAGGCCCACAACTGCCACACCGGGCAAAGCAGCAAGCAAGACACGTCTCAATGCATTACCGAGAGTTATACCGTACCCTCTTTCCAATGGTTCTGCAACGATTTTGATAATGCTGGCGTTTTGACCGCTTTCTTCAACTGTCATTACCGGTTTTTCTATTTCCATCATTGGACAACAATCTCCTTTAATTAAATTTTGTTTGAACTTGCGCGGCAAACTTTCGCGATAGCCGCCGACAGTTGCCGACTAGGCGTCGGCAATGGCGACAACTCGTTTTAAGCCTATTACTTGGAGTACAATTCGACGATCATGTGTTCGGCAATGGTCATGTCGATATCTTCTCTCGTCGGTTTTGCCAAAACTTTTCCCGTAAGTTCAGCGGGTTCGAAGTCCAACCATTTGGGGAGGTTAGCCGGCTTTTTGGATTGTTTAAGTTCAACGAAGTGAGCTTGTTCCTTTTTGTTTTCCTTGACGGAAACAACGTCGCCGACTTTGATTTGATAACTGGGGATTGTTACACGTTTGCCGTTAACGGTTATAAGACCGTGGTTAACGAACTGACGAGCTTGACTGCGGGATACGCCGATGCCCATACGATAAACAACGTTATCCAATCTTTGTTCCAACAAAATAAGCATGTTGGCACCGGTTACGCCTTGACGGCGTTCGGCTTCTTCGTAATACTTGTGGAATTGCTTTTCTTGCAAACCGTAAATTCTCTTGGTCTTTTGCTTTTCGCGAAGTTGCAAGCCGTATTCGGTAACCTTTTTACGAGAATCGGCGTGAACTCCGGGGATCTTGCCGCGTTTTGTGAGCGCGCACTTTTCGGAATAGCATCTTTCTCCCTTGAGGAACAATTTGCATTTTTCGCGTCTGCATTGACGGCAGTCTGCGCTTGTATATCTAGCCATTTCGATATCTCCTTTAACTAAACTCTTCTACGCTTGGGAGGACGGCAACCATTGTGAGCAATGGGAGATACGTCGCGGATAAGCGTAACTTCGATTTCGGCGGTTTGAAGAGCGCGAATTGCGGATTCACGACCTTGTCCCGGGCCTTTTACGTAGACTTCTACAGAACGAATGCCGTATTCTTTTGCGCTTTTGGCTGCAACTTCGGCTGCTTGTTGAGCGGCGAATGCGGTGCTTTTGCGGGATCCGCGGAAGCCGAGGCTACCGGCGCTGCTCCAAGCAAGAGCGTTACCGTTCATATCGGTGAACGTTACGATTGTGTTGTTGAAGGATGCTTGAATATGAACTTGTCCTTTTTCGACTTTTCTTATGTCGCGTCTCTTTTTTACGACTTTCTTTTGAGCCATTACGCTATCCTCCTACTACTTTGCGGCTTTCTTTCCGCGAGAAACGGTACGTTTGGGACCTTTTCTTGTGCGGGCATTTTGCTTCGTGGATTGTCCTCTTACGGGCAAGCCCTTTCTGTGACGAATTCCACGATAGGAGCCGATTTCTATTTGTCTTTTTATATTCAACGAAACTTCACGACGAAGGTCGCCTTCGACGTGCATATTCTTTTCGATACATTCACGGATCTTGGATACGTCGTCTTCTGTTAAATCTTTAACGCGAGTATCGGGATTTACGCCTGTTTGAGCAAGAATTTGCTTAGCAGTGGTACGTCCGATTCCGTAAATGTAGGTCAAGCCGATTTCGATACGTTTTTCTCTGGGTAAATCTACACCGGAAATACGAGCCATTTGATTTTCTCCTTAAATGAATTTTATACGATATATATTTTTACGCCCAAGTTCACAGTCAAAGCCTAGTGGAATGATGTTTGACCGCGCTTTGGCGATTGTATCCTGAGTTTTCGCCGACCGCATGCCGCAACCGCCCGCACATATTCGAGCGTTTGCCGCATCGGGCGACGATGCTCCGAGGGCTGTTAGCCTTGTCTTTGCTTATGCTTTGGATATTTGGAACAAATAACCATAACTTTGCCGTTGCGTTTGATTACCTTGCACTTGTCGCACATAGGCTTTACTGACGGTTTTACTTTCATTTTGTCCTCCTTGACACGGGCATATGCCCCGCAAAAAATTGTGATGTTGTACGTTATTGTTGAACGCCTTTGGAACGCCAAACTATTCTTCCCTTGGTAAGGTCGTAGGGGCTCATTTCCAACTTAACGGCATCTCCGGGAAGAATTCTAATTGAGTGAATTCTCAATTTTCCGGAAACGTAAGCAGTGATTTCGTGCCCGTTGGAAAGCTTTACGCGGAACTCGGCGTTTCGCAATGCTTCCACAACTACGCCTTCAACTTCGATTACATCGTCTTTTGACATGTGATTCTCCTAATTATTTTCGATAAACTGTCTCAAAGCACTTTTAACTTCGCTATCGAACACTTTTTGACCTTGTTCCAACTTTTTGGCAATGGTTTCCAAAACCACGCCGCTGCGGGAAACGTGCTTTACGTTTTTCTTTTTGGGAGAGGCAAGCTTTCTGGAGCCGCCGTCCGCAATGTAAACGCGATCGCCTTCCGTGTTTACGACAACAAAGTAGTTTCCTTTATCTCTACCTTGCGTGGACAAAACAATACTGCCCACTTTTATGTCATATTCGTTCATACACACCTACAAACTGAGTATTTCGATACCGTTATCGGTTATTGCAATTGTGTTTTCGTAGTGTGCCGCCGGCTTTCTGTCCCTTGTTTTTACCGTCCAGCCGTCGTTCATCCAATCGACTTTTTCCGTTCCGAGAGCAATCATCGGTTCGATGGCGATTGTCATGCCGACCGAAAGCCTCATTCCGTGTCCCGGTGTTCCGTAGTTGGGAACGTTGGGATCTTCGTGCATTTGGCGGCCGATTCCGTGTCCGACCAATTCCCGCACCACACCGTAGCCGTAACTTTCGGCGTGCGCCTGAATGGTACTGCCCAAGTCGCCAAGCCTTGTATGATTGGGAACTATGCTGTTTGCTCCCAAAAAGAAGCACTGTTCGGTGACGTCTATCAACTGTTGAACTTCGGGGGAAATGAATCCCACGCCGACCGTTCTTGCCGCATCGCCGTGCCACCCGTTGAAAATCGCACCGCAGTCGTAACTGACGATTTGACCTTCTTGCAAAATCTTGTGTTTGGAAGGGATCCCGTGCACGACTTCGCAATCCACGGACACGCAAATGCTTGCCGGAAAGCCGTTGTAGTTCAAAAAGCTGGGAACGGCATTATGAGATTTGATATAATCGTGCGCAAGTTTGTCCAGCTCCCACGTGGAAACACCCGGTTTGGTATGCTCGATGAGCATATTGAGGGTATCTCTCACAATGAGGTTGGCTTTGCGCATCTCCGCTATTTGCGAATTTGACTTGATAAGAATCATTTTTTCAAAACGGCGAGTATGTTGCCGTAGACGGAATCGACGGAACCGTTTCCGTCCACAGTGATAAGTTTTCCTTGCTTGTCGTAGTAATCGACCAGCGGGGAAGTCGTTTCGTCGTAGACGTTCAACCTTTCGCGAACGGTTTCTTCGCGGTCGTCGTCTCGGACAACGAGTTTGCCGCCGCAGTTAGGACACGAGTGTTCGTCTTCCAAAGCGGAAATATGGAACGTGCCGTTGCAATCGGGGCAAAAACGTCTACCGGAGAGACGCTTTATAACCGTGTCGTAATCGACCGAAAGGTTTACTGCGTAATCTACGTCATCGAACGCATCCAACGCTTTTGCCTGAGCCAAAGAGCGAGGGAATCCGTCCAATATGTAACCGTTTGCGCAGTCGTCTTTAGACAATCTGTCTTTGACAATCTCCACCGTAACTTCGTCCGGAACGAGTTGTCCGGTAGCGAGAATGTCCTTGATTTGCAATCCCAAGGGAGTACCTTCCTTCAAATGCTTGCGGAAGATATCCCCTGTTGAGATGTGCGGAATAGATAGATCATTTGTGAGCTTTTGCGCCATGGTGCCTTTGCCGCTGCCCGGCGCGCCCAGAAAAATTATCTTCATCGTATTATTTCAAAAATCCTTTGGAACCCGAACCGAGCAGTCCCTTGTAGTGACGCATCATAATTTGGTTTTCCAACGCTTTGTTGAATTCCAACGCTACGGATACGCAAATCAACATACCTGTTGCGCTGAAGCTGCCGACGAGTTTGCTGTTGAGTTGCAAACCCAATGCTTGCGGCAACAAGCTGAACAGCAAGGACGGAACGAACGCGATGATGGTAAGGAATACCGCGCCCCAGAACGTGATACGAGAAACAATCTTTTGCAAGTATTCTGCAGTTTCTCTGCCCGGTCTGATGCCTCCCACGAAGCCGCCGTTGCTTTGGATGTTACGAGCAATTTCCACGGGGTTGAATTGGATTTGCGAATAGAAGTACGCAAATACGAAAATCAATACCGCCAAAATTACGTTATAGACGATAGGTCCGACAATCGTGCTTGCAGCGGGTGCGCCCGTTGTGGTGCTTGTGGTTAGCCAGTTGATCCACCACTTACTGAAACTGCCCGTCGTATTGGGATCGATTGTGGAAATGAGCATTTGAGGGAAGCTCATAAGTGCGTAAGCGAAAATCAAGGGCATAACACCGGAGGCGTTAACTTTGATGGGGATGAAGGTGGATTGACCGCCGTACATTTTGTTGCCCTTAACTTGCTTGGCATATCTGACCATAATTCTTTCCTCGGCGCCGTCTACCCAAACGATGAATGCAAATACAAGCACCAACGTGACGATAAACAGAAGAACCGACCAAAGGTTATCCAAGGATCCGGTAGAAGAGAAGATACCGGAGATGGAGATACCGAGTTGTTCCGCAGCCGTTGCTACGATACCTGCGAAGATGATCATGGAGATACCGTTGCACACACCGTGTTCGGTGATGCGTTCGCCAAGCCACATGCACAGCATGCTGCCGCCTACGAGCATAACTACTACGTAGACGCCCATGATCCATTGTCCGCCGGTCGTGCCGAAGAAATCTGCGTATTGAGATCCCAACCAAGCCTTGTTAATATAGTCTGCGTTTTGAGAACGAAGTGTAAGGAACACGCCTACGGCGCTTACGATTGCCAACACCAACGTTACCCAACGAGTGATTTTATTGATTTTTTCTCTACCTTCATCGCCTTCCTTGGACATTCTTTCGAGTGCGGGGATGGCTACCGTCAACAACTGCACGATAATCGACGCGTTGATATACGGCGAAATGCCGAGAGAGAACAGCGTGCCTTGGCTTAGCGCGCTTCCCGTTACGGAGTCGAGCAAGCCAAAGATTCCTTGGTCGGAGCCGAGCGAAGCGGAAATATCGCTAAGTCCGGGAACCGTGATGTAGCATCCGATTCTGTACAAAACGACAAACAGGATGGTCATCAATATTTTCTTGCGTACGTCCTTTATCTTAAAGGCATTTCTGATGGTTTCAAACATTATTCGATTACCTCTGCAACGCCGCCTGCCGCTTCTATTGCCGATTTGGCGGAAGCGGAGAACTTATCTGCCTTGACAGTAAGCTTTTTGTTGAGTTTTCCGGCGCCGAGAATCTTGACACCGCCGTTGTTTTTGCCGTTTACGATACGCATTTCGGCAAGCAAATCCGGCGTAACCAGAGTACCGTCCTCAAAAATGTTGAGGGATTCTACGTTTATAACGTCGTACTTAACTGCAAACTTGTTGTTGAAACCACGTTTGGGAAGACGTCTGGAAATGGGGGTTTGACCGCCTTCGAAACCGGGGCGAACACCGCCACCGCTACGAGCCCATTGACCTTTGTGGCCCTTGCCGCTGGTTTTGCCCAAGCCGCTGCCGATACCTCTACCCAATCTTTTTTCGGAGGTTGTTGCTCCGATAGCGGGTTGAATTGTATGAATTCTCATTGTTAGCCTCCTACTTTACTTCTTCGACAACCACAAGGTGCTTAACTTTGAAGATCATTCCGCGGATTGCTGCGTTATCGGGCAAAACGTTGCTCGTGCGAATCTTTGTAAGTCCCAAAGCCTTTACGGTTGCGATATGTTCTTTGAGGCATCCGTTGGTACTCTTTACCAAAGTTACCTTAATTTGCTTTTCAGCAGGTGCATAGGGAGCATCGCCTTTTTGAGGTTTAGCTGTAAGTTGCTTTTCCACTACGTATCTGCCGTTGATGTAAAGAGGAGCTTTTACTGCTTCGTTATTAGTCTTTTTAGCCATAATGTTCCTCCTAGATTTCTTCTACGCTTTTACCGCGAAGTGCGGCAACTTGTTCACGCGTACGAAGTTGAACCAGTCCGTCGAAGGTTGCCTTTACGCAGTTGATGGGGTTGTTGGAACCGTAGGACTTGGTACGAATATCCTTGATACCTACTGCTTCCAACACGTTTCTTACGGGGCCGCCTGCGATAACGCCGGTACCGGGTTGAGCGGGCAACATAAGAACTTTGCCTCTGCCGAACTTACCGATAACTTCGTGGGGGATCGTTGTGTCTACCAACGAGATTTTGACCATTGCTTTTTTGGCTCTGAGGTTAGCCTTTTCGATGGCTTGGGGAACTTCCGCAGCCTTTGCCATACCGATACCGACCATGCCTTTGCCGTCGCCGACAACTACCAAAGCCGAGAAACGCATCGTGCGTCCGCCCTTAACAACCTTGGTTACGCGGTTAACGGCAACCAACTTTTTGATAAGACCGTCGTCTTCTTTGTTGTCTCTATCGCGATTGGGACGTCTGCCGCCTTTTCTTTCGGGGCGTCCTTCGCGGAAATTACGTTTGGGTTGCTCCGCGTTTTGAGCGGGAGCTGCCGTTGCCGTTTCAGTTGCGACAACTTCTACTTCTTGTACGTTTTCCATATTGATGCCTCCGATTAGAATTTAAGTCCGGCTTCTCTTGCGCCGTCAGCCAATGCAGCCACTCTACCGGTGTAGATATAACCGCCGCGGTCGAATACGATTTCTTCGATGCCCAACTTAACTGCTTTTTCGGCAATGTCTTTGCCTACGAGTTTTGCAGCGTCCTTTTTATTAAGGTTTTCGCATTCCTTACTGAGTGCAAGGCTGGAAGATGCCGCAAGCGTTAGTCCGTTTACGTCGTCGATAATTTGAGCGTAGATGTAGTTTGTGGAACGATAAACGGAAAGACGGGGTTTAACCGCAGTTCCGAAAACCTTTTTTCTGACTCTCTCGTGGCGGATTCTTCTATCCGCGTTTTTATTTATCTTTTTAATCATTTTCTACACTCCTTACTTGCCTGCCTTCTTGCCTTCCTTAAGCTGTACGACTTCTTCCTTGTAACGGACGCCGTAAGCGTGGTAAGGTTCGACGGGGCGTTTTGCCTTGATGTTTGCAGCCGTTTGTCCGACCAATTCCTTGTCGCAACCGGAAACTACGATTTCCGTTTGAGTAGGACATTCGAACTTGATTCCGGCGGGAGCTTCCATTTCGATGGGGTGAGAATATCCGATGTTCAGCACCAATTTGTTGCCTTGAACGGCTGCTTTGTAACCTACACCGTTGATGATAAGGTTACGAGTGAAACCGTCGTGAACGCCCACTACCATGTTGTGAACGATTGCTCTGTACAAGCCGTGTTTAGCTTGCACGCTGCTGTCGGCATTTTCCGGGCAGATCATTGTTACGACGTTACCTTCCACTTGGCAACCGATAACGTTGCCGATGTTATGGGAAAGTTCGCCTTTGGGACCTTTTACCGTAACAAGACCGTCGTTATAGGACAAAGACACGCCGGCGGGCATAACAATGTGTTTCTTTCCGATTCTTGACATTGCCATTACCTCCTACCAAACGTATGCGAGAACTTCGCCGCCCAAATTTTGACTGCGAGCGTTCTTATCCGTCATAATGCCCTTGCTTGTGGACACGATTGCAATTCCCAATCCGTTAAGAACTTTGGGAAGGTCTTCGCTTTTTGCGTATACTCTGAGTCCGGGTTTGGAAATACGTTTAAGTCCGGTGATGACTTTTTCGCCGTGAGGACCGTATTTCAAAGTGACTTTGATAGAGTTTTGCAGTTCTTTTTCGATTACTTCGTATCCGGCGATATAGCCTTCTTCCACAAGAATATCGATGATTGCTTTCTTGGTTTTGGAAGCGGGGATTTCTACGTCGGCGTGTTTGGAAGTGATAGCGTTTCTGATACGAGTCAACATATCAGCAATAGGATCTGTAACAACCATTTGTATTTCCTCCTTACCAACTTGCTTTCTTAACGCCGGGGATTTCGCCCTTGTACGCCTTTTCTCTGAAGCAAATTCTGCAAATGCCGTACTTTCTCAAAACAGAGTGAGGACGACCGCAGATAGAACAACGAGTGTAAGCACGAGTGCTGTACTTTGCCGTTCTTTGTTGTTTGTTAATCATAGATTTTTTTGCCATTGTTCATTCCTCCAACTATGCTTTGAAAGGCATTCCCAAATACTTGAGCAATGCTTTTGCTTCGGCATCGGTTTTGGCAGTGGTTACGAAAGTAACGTCAAAGCCGCGCGTTTTTTCCACTTGGTCGTAAACGATTTCCGGGAAAATGAGTTGTTCGCGAATACCGAGCGTGTAGTTGCCGCGTCCGTCGAGGTTGGTGTTAACTCCGCGGAAGTCGCGCACGCGAGGAAGAGCGATACTGACAAGTTTATCGAAGAAAGAGTACATACGTTCGCCGCGAAGAGTTACCTTTGCGCCGACAGCCATGCCTTTTCTTACTTTGAAGTTTGCAACGGACAATTTGCTGTTGGTAACCAACGGTTTTTGTCCGGAAATCGCTTTGAGTTCTTCAACTGCAAGTTGGAAGGACTTAGCGTTGTCTTTTACGTCGCCCAAACCGCTGTTGATAACGATTTTTTCCAGACGAGGTACTTCGTTAATGTTTTTATAACCGAATTCTTTGATGAGTTGAGGAACGACAGTTTCTGTGTACAATGCCTTCAATCTACATTCAACCGGTTTATTTTCGCTGACTGCTGCAGCGGGTTTTTTTGTAGCCATTTTGTTCCTCCTTTAATTATTCTTCGGTCTTTTTGGACTTTCTTGTAGTCTTTTTAGCAGCCTGTTTGGTTGCTTTCTTTTCTGCTTTTACGTCGATGGTAGCACCGCACTTTTTGCAAGCGCGCAAATACTTACCGTGATCGCCGAGGACGTGCGCCACGCGAGTGGCTTTGCCACATTTGGGGCAAACGAGCATAACGTTGGATACGTCGATAGCGCGAGGTCTTTCAACGATGCCGCCTTGCTCTTGTGCTGAACGTGGTTTCTTATGTTTGGTAACCAAGTTGAGATTTTCAACGATTACTTTTCCCGCTTTGGGATCGGCTACGATGACTTTGCCGCGTTTGCCGGCGTTTTCTACTCCGCCGACAATGATTTCGACCGTGTCACCGGACCTGACATTCATACTTGCCATTTTCGTGTCCTCCTCTGTTACAGCACTTCCGGAGCCAGAGAAACAATCTTCATGTAGTCTTTTTCACGAAGTTCTCTTGCTACAGGCCCAAAAATACGAGTGCCTTTGGGTTGCTTTTGCGCGTCGATGATAACTGCTGCGTTGTCGTCAAAACGGATATGTGTGCCGTCTTTACGGTTTACGCCGGACGCGCTTCTTACGATTACCGCCTTAACGACGTCGCCCTTTTTGACGACTCCGCCGGGGTTTGCGCTTTTTACGCTGGCAACGATAACGTCGCCGATATTACCGAACTTACGAAAGGAACCGCCAAGGACCCTGATACACATAAGTTCTTTTGCTCCGCTGTTATCGGCAGCTTTAAGTCTTGTTTGTGGTTGAATCACTGTACCGTCCTCCTATTACTTAGCCTTTTCGACGATTTCGAGAAGACGCCAATTCTTATCCTTGGAGAGTTTTCTCGTTTCTACGATGCGAACGGTATCGCCGATTCCGCATTCGTTGTTTTCGTCATGTACTTTATACTTTTTAGTTGTGGAAACCGTCTTTTTGTACAAAGGGTGTTTGTACTTGTTGACAATAGCCACAACGATGGTTTTGTCCATTTTGTCGGATACTACGATGCCGACTCTCTCTTTTCTGCTGTTTCTTTCTTCCATTTTATCCGTACCTCCGCTTACGCCTTAAGTTCTCTTTCACGGAGAACAGTCTTGACTCTTGCGATGTCCTTTTTGACCGATGCAAGCGCAAGAGGGTTATTGAGTTGTCCGGTTGCGTGAGAAAGACGCAAATTGAACAATTCCTTTTTCAAATCGGCAAGCTTTGCTACCAATTGTTCGTTATTCAGATCGCGTACGTTACTTGCTTTCATCTGCATTCACCTCGTCAACTTTTTTCACGAATTTGCACTTAACGGGCAATTTGTGACTGGCAAGACGCAATGCTTCACGGGCGATATCCTCGGGGACACCTGCCATTTCGAACATTACTCTGCCCGGTTTTACTACTGCTACCCAATATTCGGGGCTACCTTTACCGGAACCCATTCTGGTTTCGGCGGGTTTTTTTGTTACGGGTTTGTGAGGGAAGATGTCTACCCAAACTTGTCCGCCACGTTTTACGAAACGAGTCATTGCAACACGTGCCGCTTCTATTTGATTGGAAGTGATCCAGCCGCATTCCAAAGCTTGAAGACCGTATTCGCCGTAAGCAACCGAATTGCCCTTGTGCGCTTCGCCCTTCATTCTGCCACGGAATTGACGACGTCTTTTCACTCTTTTAGGCATTAACATTATTCAGTTACCTCCTTTTTAGCAGTCTTTTTCTTCTTGGGAAGCACTTCGCCTCTGTAAATCCACACTTTTACGCCGATTACGCCGAACGTGGTCAATGCTTTTGCAAAGCCGTAGTCGATGTCCGCGCGGAGAGTGTGAAGAGGGATGCTACCTTCGTGATATTGTTCGGTTCTGGCAATTTCAGCACCGTCCAAACGTCCGGAAACCATGGTTTTGATTCCCTTTGCGCCGGAGCGAGTTGCTCTGCCCATGCATTGACGCATTGCTCTACGGAAAGATACGCGCTTTTCCAATTGAGCGGCAATACCCTCTGCCACCAATTGAGCGTCCATATCGGGGCGTTTTACTTCCACGATGTTGATAACGACGTTCTTGTCGTCGACAAGTTTTGCTACGTCTGCTTTAATTTCTTCGGCACCTGCGCCGGCTTTACCGATAAGCACGCCGGGACGACCGGTATGCAAGTCGACAATCACCTTGTTTTCGGCTCTTTCGATCACGATTTTGCTGATGCCTGCTTGATAGTACTTCTTTTTGAGCGCCGTTCTGATAACGTCGTCTTCTTTGATAAATTTGCTGAAGTTCTTCTTGTCGGCAATCCATTTGGAATCCCAATCTTGAATTACGCCGACTCTCAGTCCATGAGGATTAACTTTTTGTCCCATTTTTCTTCCTCCTCCTTACGCTCTTTCGTCCAAGATCACGGTGATGTGACTTGTTCTCTTGAGGATACGATAACCTCTGCCGCGAGAAACGGGTTGCATTCTTTTGAGAGTGGGTCCCTGATCTGCGAAACATTCGGCAACGTAAAGAGTATCTTTGTTCATACCGAGATTAACTTCGGCGTTAGCGGCTGCGCTGTTGAGGCACTTAAGTACCGGTTCGGAAGCGGCTTTTGCCGTTGTTTTCAAAATTGCGACCGCGTCTTTGTAGTCTTTACCGCGAATAAGATCCAACACAACGTGAACTTTGGAAGGAGATATGCGGATGTACTTTGCTATTGCCTTGGGGCGTCTGTCTTTATTTTCGGCGCGCACAAGGGCTTTTGCTTTACTTCTTGTAGCCATCTTTATTCCTCCTATTTAGCTCCCGCCGTTTTGCTGCCGGCGTGGCCCTTAAATGTTCTTGTGGGAGCAAATTCGCCCAACTTCAATCCGACCATATCTTCCGTGATATATACGGGAACGTGTTTTCTGCCGTCGTGTACTGCAATCGTATGTCCGACGAAATCGGGGAAGATTGTAGAACTTCTCGACCACGTTTTCAAAACTTTCTTTTCGCCCGATGCGTTCATTTCTTGCACTCTTTTGAGGAGTTTGGGTTGAACGTAAGGTCCTTTTCTAACTGATCTGCTCATATTCTTTCCTCCGATTAGTTAACACGCTTCACGATAAATTTGGATGAAGCTTTTTTCTTCTTTCTTGTCTTGTAACCCAAAGCAGGTTTGCCCCACGGAGTTACGGGACCGGGACGACCGACGGGAGATTTGCCTTCGCCACCGCCGTGAGGGTGGTCGCAGGGGTTCATTACGCTACCGCGAACGGTCGGTTTTACGCCCATGTGACGTTTTTTGCCGGCTTTACCGATGGATACGATTTCATGGTCCAGGTTGCCGACTTGTCCAATTGTGGCGTGGCATTTGAGAAGGATAAGTCTCATTTCGCCGCTGGGCATACGCAACGTTGCGTATTTGCCTTCCTTTGCCATAAGTTGAGCAAAGATGCCTGCCGCGCGAGCGATTTGTCCGCCCTTGCCGGGGTTCATTTCGATATTGTGAACGATTGTACCGACGGGGATGTTTTCCAAGGGAAGGTTGTTGCCGACTTTGATGTCCGCATCCGGACCGGCAACTACGGTGTCGCCTACGTTAAGACCTACGGGAGCAAGAATGTATCTCTTTTCGCCGTCCGCATAGTGAAGCAAAGCGATGTTTGCGGTGCGGTTGGGATCGTATTCGATGGTAGCAACCTTTGCGGGAACGGTCTTATCGCGCTTAAAGTCGATAATTCTGTATTTGATGCGATTGCCGCCGCCGATGTGACGAACGGTAATTTTACCCGAAGCGTTGCGGCCGCCGCTCTTTTTGTTTACGGCAAGCAAGCTCTTTTCGGGAGTTGTCGTTGTGATTTCCTCGAACGTCGAAACAGACATGAAACGACGAGCGGGAGAAGTAGGTTTATATTTCTTAATAGCCATTTCAGTAATCCTCCGTCATTAGGACAAGCTCTCGAAGAATTCGATTGCCTTGCTGTCGGCGGTCAAACGAACCGTTGCTTTTTTCCAATCGGGTTGGTGACCTTCCGTTCTGCCTTGTCTCTTGAGCTTACCCTTTACGGTAGCCGTGGTAACGTTTTCGACTTTTACGCCGAAGATTTCTTCTACTGCCTTTTTGATTTCCACTTTGTTTGCGCTTTTGACAACTTCAAAGGTGTAAATCTTGGCAGGGATTCCGTCGTAGCTCTTTACGGTGAGCACGGGACGCTTGATTATATCGTAGGAATTCATAGAGAGTATGCCTCCTCAATTTGCTTGATAGCTTCTTCCGTAGCAAGCACTGCCACGTTGGAAACGAGTTGGTACACGTTTGCGAGAGTTGCGTCCACAACGGTAAGGTTGGCGATGTTTGCGCTTGCTCTTACCACGTCTGCACTGTCGCCTGCCACGATGAGCAACGTTTTCTTGTCAAAGTTGAAGTTCTTCAAGATTTGAGCAACAAGCTTGGTTTTGGGAGCTTCCAAAGCGATTTTGTCCACAACGGTAAGTTCGCCGTTATTGACTTTGTAGCTGATTGCGCTGCGGAATGCTTGCGCCTTCATTTTCTTGTTGATTTTCTTGGAAAAATCTCTCGGCTTGGGTGCGAATACAACGCCGCCCTTGATCCATTGCGGAGCGCGGATGGAGCCTTGACGAGCGCGGCCCGTGCCTTTTTGTCTCCAAGGTTTGATGCCGCCGCCGCGAACTTCGGTGCGCGTCAAAGCGGATTTGGTGCCTTGTCTTTGGTTTGCTTGATAAGCGACAACTGCTTGATGAATAAGAGCTTCATTATATTCGCAAGCGAACACAGCGTCGTCAAGCTTAATTTCGCCGACTTCTTTTGCAGTCGTATTATAAAGTTTAACTTGCATTATCTTTAACTCCTTTCACCTTATTTCTTCACGGCGTTGCGAAGATAAACGATACTGTTCTTCGCGCCGGGAACGGCACCCTTAACAAGGATAACGTTCTTTTCCTTATCGACTTTTACAACGGAAAGATTCAAAATAGTTACTTGTTCCACACCGTAATGACCGGGAAGATTTTTGCCGGGCATTACGCGAGACGGGCTACTGATGGGACCCATAGAACCGACTTCTCTGTGAACGGG
>CAKRAM010000074.1 GCA_934294965.1 uncultured Clostridia bacterium | reverse complement strand
AAGTCGGGGAAGAAAGTCGTGCGGATTCGGTAAGCATAACCACCGTAATCGACTACCTTCGTCGCAAGGACCAACTTGCAACCGTCGGCGACATCGATTATCTACTCAAGCTCAACGATGCGGCTTTTGCCACATCCAACTACGCCGAGTACGTTTCGATAGTCAAGCGTGCATCCACGATGCGCAAACTTATCGACATTTGTCACAACGTGGAGCAAAAAGCGTACAGTTCGTCCACAGCGGAAGAAGCCATAACCTACGCCGAAGAGGAAATTTTCAAACTTTCTCAAGGCGGCAGCAACGGCGGACTTGTACCTCTCGGCAACGATGCGGCACGTGCAATGTATACCATAAGCGAACGCTTTGTCAATCCCGGCAAATTTCGCGGAATCGACACGGGGTTTGCTCGTTTCGACCGAATGACCAACGGCTTGCACGGCGGCGAACTTATCGTTTTGGCGGCTCGTCCGGGCGTAGGTAAGTCCTCTTTGGCAATGAACATAGTGGAAAACGTGGCAAAGCATGGCAAAACAGTTGCCGTGTTCAGTTTGGAAATGTCCAACGAACAACTTGTGGAACGTATGCTTTCCGGTATGTCCACCGTTCCGCTGGAATTTATCAAAAGCGGTCAACTTCCTCACGGCGAGGCGGACTTGGTAAAACTCCGCGCCGCGCAGGAAACCATTTGTTCGTCAATGAGTCTCTACGGCAATGATTATGCCAGCATAAAGCCGGCGGAAATCGCATCTCAGTGCCGCAGACTAAAAGCGCAAAACGGCTTGGATTTGATCGTTATTGACTACATTCAACTTATGAGCGACGGCACGAGCGCAACTCAGGGCAGACAGCAGGAAGTTGCCAACATCAGCCGCGCACTCAAATTGCTTGCCAAGGAACTCAATGTTCCCGTCATAGCCCTTTCGCAGTTGAAGCGCGATGCTGAAATTCGTAACATCAAGGGCAAGGAGGGCGGCAGCAGCGGCAGCGAGCCCGTTCTTTCGGACTTGCGTGAGTCGGGCGCAATCGAACAGGACGCCGACATAGTTTTGTTCATTCACAAGGAAAGCGACAGTGAAAGCGGCACCACAAAGCACAGTCTTATTATTGCCAAGCACCGTAACGGCGAAACGGGCAATATTCCTCTTCATTGGCTGGGCAAATTCGTTCGTTTCGTGGACGACGACTCTTTGGCTCAACACGCAATCCGTCAAGATCAACCTCAAAAGCAGTCGGGCGGCGGCGAAGACAGGGAATTTGTCGCAGAACAAACCGAAGGCGAATTTGTTACCTCGGACGACGAATTTTACTCGCAGGAAGAAACCTTTGAGGAGCAAGGAACGCCGGACGGCGACTTGCCGCCGGAATTGGACAATATAGAAGAGTTTTAGGTGAATACAATGGCAGATAGCAAAAATTTTATTGAAGAAATTATCGACGGCGACATAGCTAGCGGAAAAATCAAAACAACTTACACTCGTTTTCCGCCCGAACCGAACGGATATTTGCACATCGGACACGCAAAAAGTTTGTGCATAAACTTCGGCATCGCCGCAAAGTATAACGGGAAGTGCAACCTTCGTTTCGACGACACCAACCCCGCAAAGGAAAGCGAGGAATACGTTGCCAGTATCAAACGCGATATCGAGTGGCTCGGCTTCAAGTGGGACAAGCTTTTGTTTGCCAGCGACTACTTCGACGTTATGTTCGATTGCGCCGTAACGCTCATCAAAAAAGGCTTGGCGTACGTTTCGGACGAAACGGCGGAGGAAATTCGCGAGCGTCGCGGAACGCTCACCGAAGCAGGCGAGGAAAGTCCCTTCCGCAACAGAACGGTGGAAGAGAACCTTCAATTGTTCTACGATATGCGTGACGGCAAGTTTGCCGACGGCGAAAAAGTTTTGCGTGCAAAAATCGATATGGCTTCGTCCAACATCAACATGCGCGATCCGGTAATTTATCGCGTGCTGCACGCAACTCACCACAACACGGGGGATAAATGGTGCATCTATCCCATGTACGACTTTGCTCATCCAATCGAGGACGCGCACGAAGGTATCACGCACTCCATTTGCACATTGGAGTTCGAAGACCACCGCCCTCTGTACGATTGGGTTGTAAATAATTGCGGCTTCCCCGATCCTCGTCCGCAACAAATCGAGTTTGCTCGTCTTAACATCACAAACACCATAATGTCCAAACGCTTTTTGAAAAAGCTTGTGGACGAAGGCAAAGTTATGGGTTGGGACGATCCTCGCATGCCCACCTTGTCCGGTTTGCGCCGTCGCGGTTATCCTGCCGCCGCAATAAGAGATTTTTGCGATCGTATAGGCGTTGCCAAAGCCAACAGCGAGGTGGAAGAAGCCTACTTGCAATCTTGTGTTCGCGAAGAACTCAACAAAACCGCCGATCGTGTTATGGCGGTGTTCGATCCCGTCAAAGTTGTTTTGACCAACTATCAAAGCGGCAAACTTTTGGACGTAGAAAACAATCCCAACGCGGAACAAGTCACTTATCGCAAAGTGCCGTTCTCCAATGAAATCTATATCGATAGAGCCGACTTTGCACTTGTACCTCCGCCGAAGTACTATCGCTTAAAGCCTGACGGATATGTTCGTTTGAAGGGCGCTTACATCATCCATTGCGACGACGTTGTTTTGGATGCTAGCGGCGAAGTTAAGGAATTGCATTGCTCGGTAGTGCCTAACTCCAAATCCGGAGCCGACACCAGCGGCGTAAAAGTCAAGGGCGTAATCCAGTGGGTAGACGCCGCAACCGCGCTTACGGTAACCGTTCGCAAATTGCAAAGTTTGCTTACCGACGTGGTGGACGGCGTAACCGACTTCAACCTGCGCTTCAACAACGACAGTATGAAGGTCGTTTCGGCGCTTGTGGAAAATGGATTGCAAAACGCCAAAGTTGAGGACAAATTCCAATTTATGCGCGTAGGCTACTACGTTTTGGATAAGGACAGCACTTCGGGCAATCTTGTATTCAACGAAATTGTAGGCCTAAAAGATAGTTTCAATTCGGCAAAGTAGTATCCCTTATTATGGTGATCAAATGAAAGTATGCAAAAATTGCGGAGAACTTAATACCAACGATTCCTCCTTTTGCTGCAATTGCGGCGCTTCGTACTTTGTGGAAAAGGAAGAAGTCGTGTGTCCCGTTTGCGGAACGTATAACGACAAGTCGTTTGTTTTTTGCATAAACTGCGGCGCTTCGTTGTCTTCAAACGGCGGTGCGGAGGCGGATTCGTCCAATGCCGCCTTGCAAACGTCAAACTGCGTTCAAGTTTCACCCTCCCCGTTTGTGGAAGTGACCTTGCCTGCCGCGGAAATCGGCAAATGCCCCAAATGCGGAGCGGTTGTTCCGCTTGCGGCTTCATTTTGCTTGCAGTGCGGCGAAAAGGTTACCGGCGTTCACGAACACAGAGTGGTTGTGGAAAAGGTATGTCCCAATTGCGGCAAGCCAAATGCGCAGGAACGCGCCGCTTGCGCCTACTGTTTCTACTCTTTGGCGGATGCCAAGCGCGTGGAGATGCAAGTCGTGCACGAAGCCGTCTCGGTTGGCGATTTTGCCGTCGAGCAAGCGTTTTTGGAAAGTGAAAGCGGAAAAAACGCAATTTGTCCGGCATGTGGAACGCTAAACTCAACTGACGATTTTGTTTGCGTAAATTGCGGATTGAAACTTGCTCCCGATGCGGCAAAGAAATATTGTCCCAATTGCGGAGCGGAAAACAATTTCGACAGCGGTTTTTGCTCGGAATGCCATTGGTCGTTCGACGGAATAGATCCCGCAACGTCGGAAAAATGGCACTGCGAAAAGTGCGGACACAACAATAACTACGAAGATTTGTATTGCAGTAATTGCGGTGCAAAAAAAGATAACAATTAACGGCGGAGGTCGGTATGAATAGCTCCAACAATTTTAACGTATGCCCGCGTTGCGGCAATCCCAACGCTTTGTCGGCAAAGTGTTGCGCAAGATGCGGTCAACAACTAAAAGTGCCTGAAGAAGCGGTCATTTGCCATAAATGTGGCGCGCGTAACACCCCGCTTGCCAATTTTTGTCGCAGTTGCGGCACGACTTTGAAAGTCGGCTTGCAAACCAAAATTTGTCCTAAATGCGGCAAAGAAGTGGACGTTACTCAAAGCGCTTGCGATTGCGGCTACAGTTTTGCAAATCTCGCAACCGTAACACCGGCTCCTGCCGAAGAAACAACGCAGGTCGGCGTGGCGGACGAAGTCGTAAAAACGGTAGCACCCGCTCGCACGCACGGCAGGGCGTTTGCGATAGTAGCAACGGTGTTTTTGGCAATCTTCACGTATTTTATTGCGGCATCGGCAATTTTGCGTCCGGACTTTTTGATTAACTTTGACGGCGGAATGGTAAAATACAGCGATGCAGGCGCGCTGTACGCAGTGGATTTCATTTTGTTGTTCATAAGCGCAGTTAGTCGCGGAGGCGGATTTGGTAACGTAATTGCCAATATGGGCGGATTCGGCTCGTTTACCGAATTTGTGATGGCTTCCATGGTTTTGGTTGCAATAATTGCTCACACGGTGGTTTGCATCGTGCGCATTTGCACTCAAAAGCGTTCCAGACGTCCCAACTACCTGTATTTGGTTTTGGCGTCCGTTTGCACCCTTATTTGCGGTTTGTTGTTAATGGGACAATACATGGCAAACCCGGCATCCAACAAAGTTTGGCACATGATTGCAAACGCGTTCGTAACCGGCGGAACGCTCGGCTACGTAACTTACCTTATTCCGTTCTATTTTTGCTTTTTCTTCTTTTATTCGCTTGTCGCTCGCAAAAAAGATACAAGCGAACAAAACGAGGATTGTACCGCGGAATAAATTTGCGCTATGCGTTTGTTCGGCAGTATTAGCCAAGCAAGTTTAAGTATATACTCGTGCGAAGTTGAATTTGAAAACAATTTAAAATTTGTCAAATCCTTGCGGATTTGCTGCAAAAACTTTCGTTTTTGTACTACGAGTATGTAAAACGGCAAAGTCGTAAAATTTTGCAAGCAAGCGGAAACTTCTTGTATAGTAGATAATATCAATCGCAAATTGCCACTTTGCAATTTGCACAAAATAAGAGGTCTTATGAAAATCACATCGGCATATCTAAGAGAAAAATATCTCGGCTTTTTCAGCGAAAGAGGTCACGCCGTCATTCAATCGGCAAGTTTGATTCCTGAAAACGATCCTTCCGTATTGTTCACAACGGCAGGCATGCATCCGCTTATTCCGTACCTTTTGGGGCAAAAACACCCAAAGGGAACCCGTTTAACGGACGTTCAAAAGTGCGTTCGCACAGGCGATATCGAAGAGGTCGGCGACGACAGCCACCTTACGTTTTTTGAAATGCTCGGCAACTGGTCGCTCGGCGACTACTTCAATCATCAATCCATAAAGTGGAGTTATGAATTTTTGACCGATCCAAAATATTTGGGATTGGACCCGAGTCGTATTTCGGTGACGGTCTTCGCAGGCGACGACGACGCTCCTCGCGACGAAGATTCGGCAAAAGTGTGGGAAGAATGCGGAATCCCCAAAGAACGCATTTACTACCTGCCCAAAAAGCACAATTGGTGGATTGCAGGAACAACCGGACCGTGCGGACCGGACACTGAAATCTTTTGGGATACAGGCAAACCCGCATGCAATCCCGATTGTAATCCCAGTTGCGATTGCGGAAAATACTTGGAAATTTGGAACAACGTGTTTATGCAGTTTAACCGTCAAGCCGACGGGACGTATTTGCCGTTGCAACAAAAGAACGTGGATACCGGCATGGGCTTGGAACGCACGGTTTGCGTGCTTAACGGATTAAAATCCGTCTACGATATCGACCTGTTCCAAGGAGCGTTTGCAAAAATACAGGAATTGTCAGGAAAACAGTACAATGACGAAACCAAGCGCGCAATGCGCATAATTGCAGATCACGTTCGCACGGCAACCTTCCTTTTGGGAGATCCTGTCGGCGTCGTTCCCTCCAACGTGGATCAAGGCTACGTTTTGCGTAGGCTCATTCGCCGCGCAGTTCGCATGGCAAATTCGCTGGAAATGCCCAAGGGTAGCATTGCCGAAATCGCAAAGGTGTATATCGATGTCTACAAGGACGCCTATAGCGAATTGACAACCAATTCCGAAAAGATTTTGGACGAACTCAACAAAGAAGAAGAAAAGTTCAGCAAAACTTTGGTTGCAGGCGAAAAGGAATTTTTGAAGGTTATCTCCCACATTCAGGGCAACGTGGTGCCGGGCGGAACGGCATTCAAACTGTACGATACTTTCGGGTTCCCCATCGAAATGACCGAAGAACTTGCCAAGGAACACGGCTTCACGGTGGATACCGAAGGCTTCAAACAAAAGTTTGCCGAACACCAAGCAAAATCACATGCCGGCAGCGAACAACGCTTCAAGGGCGGCATGGCGGAAGGCGGCGGAATCGAAACAACCTATTTGCACACCGCAACGCACTTGTTGCAAGCGGCATTGCGCAAAGTTTTGGGCGACGAAGTTAAGCAAAAGGGCAGCAATATCACTCCCGAACGTTTGCGCTTCGATTTTAGTTTCGGTCGTCCCATGACGGCGGAAGAAATCGCTCAAACGGAAAAATTGGTAAACGAAGCCATTCAGGCGCACTTACCCGTAACCTATCAAGAAATGCCCGTCGAGGACGCTCGCAAAACGGGCGCAATCGGTTTGTTTGGCGATAGATACGGCGAATTGGTCAAGGTCTACACAATGGGTGATTTCAGCAAGGAAATTTGCGGAGGACCTCACGCCGAAAACACAGGCGACTTGGGCAAATTTGTTATCACCAAGGAGCAATCCAGCAGTAGCGGCGTAAGACGTATCAAGGCGGAACTTCATCGCGACTAATCGGCGATCAAACGGCTAAAATGCCGATTTGAAACAATCGAACAAATATAAAACGGACTGTAAGAAACATTGCGCTTGCAGTCCGTTTTTGCGTAAAGTAAAACCGCCGAGCAGCAGTTCGGCGGCTAGTTGTATGGATGTTCGGTTATTTTACGTTGTTCACTATTTGCTGCGCTTGCTTCTCGAGCCGCAGTTTCAATTCGTCGTCTTTTATTAGCGACGTGTTTGCCGTAACGTTGTGCATGCTGTTTACCGCAACGGCTTTCAGTAGGCTTTCTCCGATGTACGCGTCGGATGCTACGTAGGCGTAAAGGTAGTCAAAACAACGGCGTGACGATATTGCCAGTTCGGCAAGTTGCATAACTTCCAGTGGAACAAGCGCGGCTTTGTGATATTGCTTTTGCAGTTGGGAGTTTCGATGTTTTTGCTCTTCGGGCGTGTTCTTGGGCAACCGCATCGCCTCGATAATGCAGTCAAAAGCGGAGGAGTCCTCGTCGGCAAGTTTGTAAAACCTGCCGTGGCATTTTTCCAGTGTGGAAAGTTCCCGTTTTAGCAAATTTTCGGCAATTCCATCGCATGGTTTCGTAAGCGTAACGTTGATTGCCATTTCGATAAGAGCCACGCCTTTTGCCGCAACCATCGCAAGCGCGCTGCCGCCTCCCGGTGTGGCGGATTTTGATGAAAGCAGTCCGTCGTATTGTTCTATGGATAAATCTTTGTACATAATATCTCCGTGTTGTTTAACTGAATGTAAATTGTTCGGCTGAAGGCAAATTTTGCCGAATCGATACTGTAAAATGTTTTGTCAGTTTCAAGTCGATTTGTTTTCGCGATCTAAAAGTGCGGTTTTGCAGCGTTCGTTGATTGACAGTCGCGGAAGAACTGTAATGCCACGATGTGGCTGCGACCGCGCAATGGTGCAACGCCGCAACTTCCTTTACGCTCGTTTATATTTTATCTCAAAAACAATTTCAAGTCAACAGCAACCACGCGGCAACATATAAATAATGTAATATATAATTTAATGTTAACAATATAAATACGTCCCAAGTCGACAAGCGCGCAACGAAAGTCGGAATGCAAGCATTATCTCAAAGTTGTGTTGTCACTTTTTAAATTATCACCGAGCGGCAACTATAACAGGCATTCCGAGTTATAACTTGGTTTCGTGTGGTTTTGCGTGGCGGATGTTTGCAGCCTAATTGCACTCAAATGGTTGTCTGTCCCAAAATGCACACGGAGTTAGCGTAATTTTGTATTCATATATCTCTTTCAAATGCAATATTTTCGATTTTATCTCAATTGGCACTCTGTCTTACATTGTCCAAGCAACGGCTAGTAAATAATAGTTTAGATATTTAAAAATGTGTTTTGACCACGCGTTAGCCGTGTGACGTTCCGCTTGTCGGCGCGACAAATCAAACAAGTTTGTTTTTGCGTTTTACATTTATGAGCAATTGTCGTCAATCGTCAGTTCTTTGTGCTTGGCGTTCTCATTTTGTGATTGCTAAAAATTTTTCAAAAATTTTAAAAAAATGCGTGTAAATATTTGACATTGCGGGCATATAGTGTTATATTAGTACCAGAAGTTAGCAGTCGTGCTGTTGGATTGCTAACACTCCAATTAAAAATGTGACAGCGAGGCAAAAATGCTATCTGATAGAAAGAAAAAAATATTGCGAGCCGTAGTGGATAGCTACATCGATTCGGCAAGCCCTATTTCCAGCAAGGGAATACAGGAACAGTACCTAACCGAGTGTTCGTCCGCAACCATTCGTAACGAGCTTTCTGCCTTGGAAAGCATGGGCTTTCTAATTCAGCCTCACGTTTCGGCAGGGCGCATCCCTTCGGAAAAAGCGTTCAAGTTCTACGTAAACGAGCTTTTGTCCGACGGCGGCATAACTGCGGTTGACGTCGACGCAATCGACAAATACTTCGAGCATCGCAACGGCAACTTGGAAGAAGTGATGGCTGCGGTAGCAAAAATGATTTCCGAAGTTACAAACTACACGGCGGTTGTGGTCAAGGAAGATATGTCGGACAAGATCACGGCAATCCGTTTGTTGGATTTGTACAACGGAAATATGCTGGTTGTCATCGTAACGGACAGCAGAGTGCTGAAAGACGGAATGGTGGAAATTCCGGACGACTTTGACGAATCGCTTATCGCGCACGCCGAAAAATGGCTAAACAAGTTGTTCGTAGGCAAGCACGTTTCGCAGTTCATCAATTTCGACTATCCCTTCGCTTTGGTCAACGACGAGTTTTCGCAGTACAACGTACTGTTCAAAAAAATTATCGACGTTTTAAAAAAAGTGTCGCTTGCAAACGGCATGGAAGTGGATATGTACGGCGAAAACAAAATTTTTGAACACAGCGAATATTCCAACGTTCATTCGGCACAAAAATTCCTAACCGAAATGGAAAACAAAGATAAGGTTGCAACGTTGTTCACCGACGACGGCGGCGAGGACGGCTGCGTCACGGTAAAAATCGGCGCGCAGGACAATGCTCCCGAAGGTTGTTCGGTGGTAACAACGCGCGTTTCTCTCGGAGAAAACGTCAGCAGCTCAATCGGAGTTATCGGTCCGGTCAGGATGAACTACAAAAAGGTTTTGTCGACTTTGGATAGAATAAGTTATCTGCTGATCGACATAATCGGCAAAGAGGGTAAACAATGAAAAAAGAACAAGAAAACAAGCAACATAACGCCGAGTGCCAAGTTTCCCAAGAGGAATATGAAGCGCTTGTAGCCGAAAACGAAAAACTTATCGGCGAAGTCGACAAGCTTACCGAGGAAGTGGAAAAGGTCAAAAAGACCTGTGACCGCTTGCAAAGTTCGGCGGACAAGTCGGATAAATATCTCGGTCAACTTGTTGCTATGAAAAACGACTTTGAAAGTTACAAACGCCGCATAACGGTCAACACCGAACAGGCAAAACTTCAAGGCACGCAAGAAGTTGCCGCAAAACTTATTGCAATTTGCGATAACTTCGAGCTTGCACAAAAGCACTTGGAAGGCGACAATCTGAAAGCGTTTGTGATGATATACAACCAATTCGTGCAATTGCTGTCGGAAATTGGCGTGGAAAAATTGGACGTATTGGGACAACAATTCGATTGCAAGACAATGAACGCACTGTCCAAAGTGGATCGCGGAGAGGAAAACGCCGACAAAGTGGTGGAAGTATTCCGTTGCGGCTACGTGATGGGCGACAAAGTTTTGCGCTATGCGGACGTAATTGTCGGTGCGTAACGCGTCTTACTATCAAACAAAATAAATAAAATAATCGTAGATTAAAGGAGATAAATATTATGGGAAAAATTATCGGTATCGACCTTGGTACAACAAATAGTTGCGTGGCGGTTTTGGAAGGCGGCGAACCCGTTGTAATCACCAATGCAGAAGGTAACAGAACTACCCCTTCGGTAGTGGCATTCACAAAAGACGGCGAAAGACTTGTGGGACAAGTTGCAAAACGTCAAGCAGTGGTAAACGCCGATAGAACGGTTTTGTCCATTAAGCGTGAAATGGGTACAAACTACTCCGTAGACATCGACGGCAAAAAGTACTCCCCACAGGAAATTTCCGCTATCATTTTGTCCAAACTTAAAGCCGATGCGGAAGCATATTTGGGCGAAAAGGTAACTCAAGCGGTAATCACCGTTCCCGCGTACTTCAGCGACGCTCAACGTCAGGCAACCAAGGATGCAGGCAAAATCGCAGGACTTGAAGTTTTGCGTATTATCAACGAACCCACAGCCGCAGCACTTGCTTACGGTTTGGATAAGGGCGAAAACAAAAACCAAAAGGTGCTCATTTACGACTTGGGCGGCGGCACGTTCGACGTATCCATTTTGGAAATCGGTGACGGCGTGTTTGAAGTTCTTGCAACTAACGGTAACAACCGTTTGGGCGGCGATGACATCGACCAAATTATCGTAAACTACCTTGTGGACGAATTCAAAAAGTCCAACGGCATCGACTTGTCGCAAGATAAGCAAGCGTTGCAAAGACTTAAAGAAGCGGCTGAAAAAGCAAAAATCGAACTTTCTTCCACCCTCAAAACAACCGTTTCGTTGCCGTTCATCACGGCGGACGCAACAGGTCCCAAACACTTGGAAGTGGAAATCAGTCGTGCAAAGTTCGAAAGCATGATCGACGGCATCATCAAAAAGACCATCGAACCTATGAAAAAGGCTATGGCGGATGCAGGCGTAACCAACAACGATCTTAACCGTGTAATTTTGGTCGGTGGTTCAACTCGTATCCCTGCAGTTGTGGAAGCAGTCAAAAACTTCTGCGGCAAAGAACCTTACAAGGGAATCAACCCGGACGAATGCGTTGCAATCGGCGCTGCAATTCAGGGCGGCGTTTTGGGCGGCGAAGTTAAAGACGTTCTTCTTTTGGACGTTACTCCGCTGTCGCTCGGTATCGAAGTTTTGGGTGGCGTAATGGCAAAACTTATCGAACGTAACACAACCATTCCTACCTCCAAATCGCAAATATTCAGCACTGCAGCCGACAACCAAACGAGCGTTGATATTCACGTTTTGCAAGGCGAACGTGAAATGGCAGCCGACAACAAAACTTTGGGACGTTTCCAACTTGCAGGCATTGCTCCTGCCCCCAGAGGTATTCCTCAAATCGAAGTTAAGTTCGATATCGACGCAAACGGTATCGTTCACGTAACCGCAAAGGACCTCGGAACTCAAAAGGAACAATCCGTAACAATCACGTCCTCCACCAATTTGTCCGAAGCCGACATCGACAAAGCCGTTAAGGATGCCGAAAAGTACGCCGAAGAAGACAAAAAACGTCGTGAAGCGGTAGAGGCTCGTAACGGACTTGACCAAATGGTATTGTCCTTGGAACAATTCGTTCGTGAAAGCGGCGACAAACTGGAAGCTGCCGACAAAGAACACATCGAAGAGGATATCAAAAAAGGTAAGGAAGTTTTGGAAAAACAAGGCGCAACCACCGAAGAATACAAGGCGGAAACCGATCGTATTGCTCAAAGTTCGGCTGCAATCTTCCAAAAATTCTATCAACAAGCCGCACAACAAAACGCCGGCGCTCAACAAAACACTGCCGAACAAGCCGACGGAAGCGAAGTGCATTACGACGTAAACGACGACAACAAATAGATCGTCCGTCAAACAATGTAAATATGCTGTCCGACGTGCAAATTGCGCGTCGGACACTGTGCGTATTTGCTGTTTGATTAAAAACTAATAACGCAGGCAAACTTGCAACTTTGTTTGCGTATTGATAGAGGTATCTATGCCGACAAAAGATTATTACAAAATATTGGGTGTCGAAAAAACTGCCACTGCGGATGAAATCAAATCCGCTTACAGAAAACTTGCAAAGCAGTATCACCCCGACCTTCACCCGGACGACAAGGAAGCCGCCGAAAAGTTTAAGGAAATAAACGAAGCATACTCCGTTTTGGGCGATGCCGACAAGCGCGGCAAGTACGATCGTGGCGAAATGGACGAGGGTGCAGGCTTCAATCCGTTCGGTCAGGGCGGAACTTACACGGCAAGCGGCTTTGACGACATTTTCGATATATTCAGCGATGCGTTCGGCTTCGGAGGAAGAACTCGTCGTCGTGGCGGCGCAACTGCAACGGCAGTCGGTTCGGACATAAAGCAAAAAGTGGAACTGTCCTTTATGGAATCAATTTTGGGCTGTAAGCGTCGCATAACTTTTTCCCGTGTGGAAAAATGCTCAAAGTGCGGCGGTACGGGCGCAAAGGACGATCAGCATTACGTTACTTGCGACAAGTGTGGCGGCTCGGGACAGGTTCGTCGAGTTCAAAATACCATTTTCGGACAACAAATATCCGTCGGCGCGTGCGATAAGTGCGGCGGCGCGGGCAAAATCGTAACCGAGCCTTGTTCGGAATGCGGCGGCAAAGGATTGGTGACCAAAAACAAGGTTATCAACATCACGATTCCTGCCGGTTCGGAAAACGGCGCGGTGCTTCAACTGGCAGGCGAAGGCAATGCGGCTCGCGGTAAAGGCGGCATAAACGGCAATTTGCTGTTGGTGCTTTCGGTAAAGCCGAGCAAATTGTTCCAACGCGACGGCTACGATTTGTACGTAACCGTTCCGGTAAGTTACACAACGGCAACTTGCGGTGGGGAAATTGAAGTTCCCGCTCCGGACGGCGTGTTTATTCACAAATTGTCTGAGGGTACTAAAAACGGAGAACAACTGCGTTTTCGCGGAAAAGGCGTTCGCACACCTCGCGGTGCAAGCGGCGATTTGTTCGTAACCGTCAGTGTGGAAGTTCCCAAAGGGCTTTCTCGCACTCAAAAGAAAGTCTTGCAGGATTTCGAACGCGATTGCACGCTCAAAAACTATCCGCAGCGGAAAGACTTTTTGGACGAAATTCAAAAAACATATTCGGAAAACAACAGACAGTAACGCGCCCGATTGTTTTCGACAAAAGGGCTATTGTGCAAAAATGTTTGTGCAATGGCCTTTTGCGCTTTTATACTCGTTTTGCACCAAACTTGCGTTGTTTGAACGTGGCAAAAAAAAAAGTTGTTACTTTGCGTAGAAGTCAAGGTATTGTGCCTGTCAAACAAGTGCAAGCAGGCGGATAAAGTTAATGTTTCTATGAAATGTGGCACGGCAATGCCTTTTGCAATGCGTTTGGACTACGTAATTTTGCATTTTGAGGGCAAGCCACGCATTTAAGTAACTTTTCGTGTTCTTTTGCCACTAACGCAAATATAATAGTTGTATGAAAGCAACTTACAAAAATATTGCAATAGCATTGGCATTTATCGCCGTGGCATTGGTAGTGCTTACGATTGTCGACAGTCGGGCGGGCGTTCCTGCCAACGTAAACAACACTGATTTGAAAGTCATCGTGGCGGATTTGGACGGCAATCCTCTTGTCGGCGCGCAAGTGTCGGCATTGGGAAAAACTGTAACCAGTGGCGAAAAGGGCATATGTTCGGCAATCGATTGCTCCGACGCCACAAACGGGGTTGATTCGTCGCAAACCGATTGGGCAACCGTAAACGTTGTGGTCAAAAAATCCGGCTACGTTCCGACGTTTGTTTTTTGCTGTGTCGTTCCTGTGGGACAATCGCGCAAACTTACGGTAAGAATGTACAAAGCCGACGATAGCGATTTGCCTTACGTTTGCTACGTTGAAAGCCCTCCGGATGGTTATATCAAGCAACTTATCGGCACCGAATCCAAGTAAAAAAATGCTTACAAAAAGAAAAACAATGGTATACGAATTTAATCCGACAAACAAATCGCTTAACGAGCGGGTAAAAAAGGCTTGGGAAGAGCATCGGCTGATTCAAACTCCGCGCCTGACGTTGTTTCCCGTAAGTACCGACGACGCGCCCTATGCTTTTACTTGGGTATCCGATGCGGAAGTAGCAAAATATATGCGCTATACCCCTTACGCAAAAGTGGAAGACGAGGCGGAATGGCTTGCGCAATTGGCATCCGACGAAAGCGGCGTGGAATTGGGCGTATTTTTGTCCGACGGCACGCTTATCGGCAGTGTTGGACTGTTTTCGACGGCCCCGAACGAGTACGAACTGGGGTATCACTTCAACCGAGCGTATTGGGGCAAAGGCTACGCAACCGAAACGTGCAAAGCCGTACTTGATTGGGCGACGGTTATTCTTTCGGCGCAGTGCTTTTCGGCAAATTATGCCAAGCAAAACGCACGTTCGGAAGCGGTGGCAAATAAGTGCGGTTTTGTGTTCGATAGATTTGGGGAAATTACCAAAATCGACGGTTCGGAAACGTTCATAAGCAAGCATAGTGTGCTAAATGCGCCAAAAGTTTGCAATATGAATCTATATAAGCAACCGTTTGCAGCAATTTGCGCAGGGCATAAAACAATCGAACTGCGCTTGTACGACGAAAAACGTCGCACTTTGAACATCGGAGATTTGATTGCTTTCAATTGCAACGGGAAAATAGCCGTGGCGCACGTCACTGCATTGAACATCTTTTCGTCGTTCGACGAACTTTATCAACGTCGATTTGTCTAAATGCGGCTATTTGCCTTTGGAAGTGCCGTTTGCTTCGCCCAAAGATATGAACGCCTACTATTCGCGCGCCGCGCGGAAAAAGTGGGGCGCCGTTGCAATCGGAATAGATTTTAACGGCGTGTTGTACGCGGAATAGTTAGTAAAGCAAAATTGACGGCACAATCGCGCTGGTCACAAAGCGACAGAGTGGCGTTTGGTTATGTGCGGCACCGTTTGGATATAAGTTGACGAATTTATTTTGTTTTGCCGCAAACTAAAAGCACTTCGGGTTTTTGCTCGAAGTGCTTATGTTTTGTATTCTATTGTTCTTGCGCTTGATTTTGTCTTTTTTGGGAGCATCTTTCGATGGTGTCAAAGAACATTTTTTCCATTTGTTCCATGCAACTTTTTCTAGAAAACAATTTGGACGACAATTGGATGTATTCTTGCCTGCGCGCGCAGTATTCGTCGTAGTTGTCAATCCAGTAGTCGATTCTGTCCGCCAAACTTTGCGAATCGTTGTTTTCAAAGGTGTTTTTCTCGTCGATTGCGTAACTTTTCGTCGCACATCTCGGCGAATTGTTTATCACGGGCACAACTCCGCAGGAAATGGCTTCCAAGCAGGCGATACCTTCGGCTTCAATTTCGGCAGCGTGGACGTACAAGTAGCAGGCTCTAAGCATTTCGGGCATTTTGTCGCGATCCACAAATCCCATTTGAGCCGAGATACCTGCATTTTTGCATTGCTCTTCAATGCTGTTCTTAAGCGGTCCGGAGCCGGGCAAAATTAGGTGAATTTTATCTTTGTTTTTGCAAAGTGCAATGGCTTTTATAAGAGTCTTGTGGGATTTTTCCCTGCTGTAACGTCCGGTGTAAACGATGTTTACTCCGTCGGAAATATCAACCGGATTTTCGGCTGGTGTAAACACGTCGGAAACTCCGTTGGAAATTGCTTGTCCGTCGGTTTTGCCGTACATACTTTCGTAAAGCGTGCGCAAATAGGGCGTAACGTAGTGAATGTTGTCGGCATTTTGGTAAAACTTCTTAAAGTGGTGGTAAATCGCGTTGTTGACGAACTTCACGTTTTGCATATAAACGTGAGTGGAAAGGTTTTCGGCAAGTTGATGGCAGCCGACGCTTACGGGAATACCCATTTCTTTGGCAATTTTCTCGGCGCGAACACCCAGCGAAAACGGAAGCATTATGTGAACCAAGTCCACACCTTCCAGCGCTTGTCGTATCACTTCGTTGTCCGGCTTGGCAAGCGAAACTCCGTTCTTTTCCACGTATTTATCAAATATTCCAAAACTTCTAATCGGCGAAACGTAGTAGTTCGGCATTCCTTTTTTATTTTGGTCGCAACAAAGTATTCTGACGTCGTGACCGCGTTCTTGCATGAAACGTATCAAATTCATTGCTGCAATGGTGGTGCCGTTGTTTTCGGCGCCCAACACGTCACATACAATCGTTATTTTCATCTTTATCCTCCATGTAAATGTATTTGTTGTATTCTACGGTGCCTTCTGTTTTTATCGTTTTAGTCATAAAGTTGTAAACTGCGTTGCGCAACTCGGTTTTATCGGCAAAGTCCGACGGGTAAAACGGATCGCTCAACGTGATTGTTGCAAACGGGCGCATTTTTTTGAATACTTTTCGCTTGCGATACGTGACGGTAAACGCAACGACAGGCACGTTCAGTTTCATCGGGTAAGCAAACGAACTGTCAGTAAAGGGCCTAATATCGTTGTAATACGGCCAAATGTGCGCTTCCGGATATATGGTGATAACATGCCCGTCTTCAACCAAGGCTTTAAGTGCGCCCAAAAAGTTTTTGGATGCTCCCAAAGTCGACGGAAGCGGAACAGCGCCCAACATCGGCGTAATTTTGCCGATTACCGGCATGGATACGCCTTCCGGTCCGGAAACTATGTGCGTTTTGTGCGGAAAGGCGGAAAACGACGGAGAAAACACGTCCAAAATCCCGTTGGTGTGGTTGCCGTACAAAAAAAATCCGCCCTTGATTTTCTTTATCGCTTTGCGGTTTTTGATTTTCACTCCGTATCCGAGCCTGGTAATCAAAAATCCGATGGGAGTTGCGATCAGTCTGTAAAGGATAAAAGAGCCGGTACGGTAAAATACGTCCCCGTGGATATATTTGTAATCTTTATCTATCAGTTTCTTTTTGATTTTTCCGTTGCTCGAAGCGAAATCGTCGTTCAACGGATCGGAATAGTAGTACGTTTTCATCATTCATTCTCCAAGTATATTCTAGCAACGATGAGTACACTCAAAATAAACTTTTCCCTATATTGCATAAATATTTTCACTAATAAACAAATACCTCGGTCGAATAGAAGGCGCGCAAAACGCCGGCGGCGAGCGAATTTTGTAATTAGATTATCTTTATCCGTCGCTGCTGTGTTTTTTATCGTTGTAGCACTTTGTGTAAATAACCAAATTTATGCAATTCTATCCTTATCACTAATTATTTTGGCAGCAAATCGGTTTTTTGCCGTGTAAAGACGCCTGATAGTATGCCGTATGCAACGATCGTTTGCATTGCAAAAGCACACCGACGAGCGACGATTTCCGTGCCGCAAAAACGCTTTGCATCGAAAATGACTCAAAAACCGCGTTTTCGGTAATTAGTGATGTTGAACGGATTTTCCTGTGATAACTGATTTTTAACAAAAATCGGCAATTGCCGCTCGGGAATTGAAAAAACAGTTAAAATAGGACAAAATAATTGAAAAAAATAGCGCAAAATGTTTGACATATAATGGCGAATGTAGTATTATAAGTAGGCTGTCGACAAGGGCAGCGCGAAGCTTGACAACAGAATAGTAAGAAGAATTGAAACACAGTCAATTTTAAGGATTTTAGCCAGCGGTTGAGGAAAGCTCAACCAAAAGT
>CAKRAM010000073.1 GCA_934294965.1 uncultured Clostridia bacterium | reverse complement strand
GATAAGAGCGGTTCTAAAATAGGCTCCCAAATATAAAAATAAAGAAACGATATTGCAATTGCAATCCACTTACGGTTTTAATCAAATGCTTGCAAAGCTAATTTACGGCAACGACAACAACTAGTCGTTGCCTTTTCTATTTATGATTTTATTCCTGCCGTTCTATTTTGCAATCGCGATTCATAATATCTAACAAACGACTTGGGAGGGATTATGAACAGCAATATTTATCGCGATATCTCCGAGCGCACCGGCGGCGATATTTATATCGGAGTGGTGGGGCCGGTTAGAACAGGAAAATCCACGTTTGTTTCTCGTTTTATGCAAATGTTGGTTGTGCCGAACATCGAGGACGAAAATGAACGAAAAAGAACAATCGACGAACTGCCGCAATCAGCCGACGGGACTACAGTTATGACAACACAACCCAAGTTTGTTCCGGGCAACGCGGTTAAAATTGCTATAGGCGAAAATGTTACTTGCAACGTTAGAATGGTGGATTGCGTCGGGCATATCGTTCAGGGCGCGGATGGATATATGCAAGGCGATAAGGCAAGGTTGGTAAACACGCCTTGGTCAGCCGAACCTATGCCGTTTGAACAAGCGGCGGAGCTTGGAACAAAGAAGGTTGCAACCGAACACTCTACAATTTGCATAGCAATTACAACCGACGGAACGATAGGACAACTGCCAAGAGGAAGCTATGTGGCAGCCGAGGAACAAACCGTTGCCGAACTTAAAGCAGCAGGCAAACCTTTTGTACTCCTTCTGAACACAACTTCGCCGACGTCGGAAGATGCAATAGGCTTGTCAAAAGTATTGGAGCAAAAATACGGCGTTGTGGTTTTGCCCTTTAACGTGCTGTCGGCAACCGAAGAACAATTTTTGCGCGTCCTGAACTCTGTATTGATGCAATTCCCCGCAAGAAGAATTGTGCTGGATTTGCCTCAATGGATGAGAGTCTTACCTGCCGACAACTACGTAATTGCGGAGTTAACCGAAAAACTTAAAGGCTCCACGGAGGCAGTATCCACAATGCAGGATGCACAAACAGTCGTGGATATGCTCGCGGGTTGTACGTTCATAGACGATGTTGCCGTTGCAGACCTGAATTTGGGAAACGGAACAATTACAATTTCGGCAGTACCGAAGAACGGATTGTTTTACGAAATACTGTCCGCCGAAGCCGATACCGAAATTTCCGACGAGTTTTCGCTTATGAGTTTCGTTTCGGAATGCTCGGTTTTGAGAAAACGGCTTGGAGGAATGTCCGAAGCGTTGGAACAAGCCGACAAATTCGGCTATGGCATCGTTATGCCGCAAATGGAAAATATGACTCTCGACGAACCGCAAATGGTGCATAAAGGAAGCATTTACGGCGTAAAACTTACGGCAACTGCGCCCAGTTACCATATAATTCGCGTTGATGTGTCAACGGAAGTCAGTCCTATGGTAGGCAGCGAACAACAAAGCGCATACTTGCTTGCCGAGTATAAACAAAATCCCGAAGCAATTTGGAATGCAAATATGTTCGGAAAAACGATGTCCGGGCTCGCAACCGAGGGCTTGGCGGGAAAATGCAACAATATGCCGGAAGAAATTAAACAAAAACTTTCCAAAACAGTAAATCGCATCGTGAATGAAAATCGCGGTTCGCTGTTGTGCTTTATTTTGTAAGTAAACGGCAGCAGAAGTGCAAATTTATTCAAGTCAACGTTAATGATAAATTATAAATCGGCGATCGATTATTTACGGTCGCCGATTTATAAATTTTTGTACAATATGTCATCTATATATAATAAATAAATCTAACATTGCTTTGTTTGAGCAAATTGAAATATACTATTATACGCATAGTATGTAAAATTCGTCCATTTATAACTACTAATACAATCCTATTTTGCATGAAAGTGCATATTTTATATGCAACTTTTGTGCTATGAAATTGCTTTTGGGCGCATATATTTATTTGTTTTGCAGGCTTTTCAAATATATTATAATCGCCATTCGCAACTAGGTCATCTCATATAATTTTTTAAGTTTGTCTATTATCCTGTTTTCCAATCGGGATATTTGAACTTGCGATACACCCAGTTGTTTGGCAATTTCGCTTTGCGTCATATCCTTAAAGTAGCGCAGTATTATTATTTTGCGCTCGCGTTCGGGAAGTTGCAGCAGCATATCACGCAAAACCAAATTTTCAGCCATTTCTTTGTCCTGTTCGGTAGGTATTCTTTCAATCAGTTCGGAACTTTTTCCGTCCTTGTCGGACACGGTTTCGTATAACGAAACCGGCATTCTTACCGCTTCCATTGCAAATACGATGTCGTTGACGTCTTCTTCCAATTTTTGTGCTATTTGTTCGACCGTAGGTTCGATAGAGTTTTCCTTGCTGTATTCGTCTACATATTTAGTTATAGCGGAAGCCAAACTTTTTGTAGACCTAGATACCTTAATATAGCCGTCGTCACGCATATGGCGTTTAATTTCGCCAAGTATCATGGGTACGGCGTACGTTGTAAAGCGCACGTTGTACTCTGTGGAAAAGTTCATCACGGCTTTTACCAGTCCTATTCCGGCAATTTGAAATAAATCGTCGTATTCGACGTGCTTACCCAAATATCGCTTTACGATACTTTTTAGAAGCGGCGTATTTTCGCGCACCAAGGTTTCGCAGGCATCGCCGTCTCCGTTTTGCGCCAATTGAATAAGCCTCATTGTTTCTTGATGTTCTAGCACGTTTCACCGCCTTATACGGCTTTCGTCAATTTTACCGTGGTGTAGTTGCCGGGTTCGGACGTGACGTCAACTTCGTCGCAAAACGCTTGCATAACGGTAAAGCCAATGCCCGAACGCTCTCCTGTAGAAACGGTGGTGAAAAACGGTTCCATTGCTTTGTTTACATCCGCAATACCCGCGCCGTAGTCGGTAATTTTTACCGTCACGCTGTTTTCCGTCAATTCGGCGGATATATCTATGTTGCCGTCCTCGCCTTTGTATCCGTGAACTATGCAATTTGTAACCGCTTCCGAAACGGCAGTTTTAATATCGTTAATTTGTTCCAAAGTAGGATTGATTTGCGCAAAAAATGCTGCAACGGTGCTGCGCGCAAAACTTTCGTTTTGTGATTTTGCCAATATGGTCAGCTTCATTTTGTTGAGAACGCTCATTGTAACCTCTTATATTTTTTCAATTATTTGATACAAACCGGACATTTTGAAGATTTTGTCC
>CAKRAM010000072.1 GCA_934294965.1 uncultured Clostridia bacterium | reverse complement strand
TTTTGCAACGCACGGACCGATGAACACCACTTTTGCGTTGGGAACGCGGCGTTTGATGTCCAGCGCGTGCGCCTGCATGGGGGAAACCACGTCCGCCAAATACGGCAAAAGCGTGGGATAATACTTTTGAATAAGCAAATTAACCGAATGACAACAGGAAGAAATTACCACGTCGCGGACGTCTTCCGCAAGCATACGTTGATACTCGTTTTTGACAATCGTCGCGCCGATTGCCGTTTCTTCCGCATCGGCAAAACCTAGTTTTTGAAGCGCATCGCGCATACCTTGGATTCCTACTCCGTCGTAGTTGGCAATGAACGACGGCGCAAGACTTGCGTAGACGGGATCGCCGGATTGAATCAAAACGCGAACTTTTTCCATTTCGTTGGCAATTTCCTTGGCGTTTTGCGGACAAACGACAAAGCATTGTCCGCACAAGATACATTCGTTGCCTATTATGTGCGCTTGGTTTGCCGAAAAACGTATGGATTTTACCGGGCAATGCCGTATGCACTTGTAACAGTTTTTACAGTTTGCTTTTTTTAGTGTTAGGCAATTCATAAATTCCTCTGTCGGTTTGTTAAAAACAACTTTCGGCAATGCAAAAATATGCAATGCCGCAAGCTACTTTGTGTATTTCTCTTACAGGTTGCCCTTTACCGCGGGAAGCACGGTTTCCGCCCAAAATTGCATAAAATTGGCTGTGGTTATGCCGGGATAAACGTCGTCGTTGACGGCAACGGTTACTCCGTTACGATTGCACTTGCCGAAGCAAAATGCGCCGGTAAGCACTACCGTGTCCATAAGCCCTTCGGCGGCGATACGTTCGGAAAACATTTCCGCAAGTTCTTCCGAACCTTTTAAGTGGCAGGAACTGCCTACACATATTCTTATTATGACCATCAGTACACCCGAACCTACTTTTGAATCTTGCTCAAAACCGCTTCCGTGAAGAATTTTTCCGTTTCCGACGGAGAAACCGAATAAAATTCGCCGTCGACGGTTACGCATACGCCTTGTTGGCACTTGCCCATGCAAAACGTTCCGCCCAATTCCACTTGGTCTTCCAAGTTGTTTTCCGCAATCAGTCGTTGCAAATCTTGCACCACGTTGCGAGCGCCTTTCAAGTGGCAGGAACTGCCGATACATACTTTGATTTTTATCATGATAGGAATCTCCTTATTTTATTCGTAGTCTACTACTTTCGCCCAAGAAAGCAACAGTTCTCTTTCCTGCGGGTATCCTTTGACCGATTGAGATGCGGCAACGATGGGCATCCACTTTTGCACGTATTGCTTTGCAGTGCCTGTTTTTTGGCAGAACAAATCCAAGTACTTTTCCGCTGTTTCCGCATCGCCGTTTAGGTGGAACAGCAAATAGGTGCGAGCCACATCCGCCGAAGCGTTGCCTTGCGTTGCGTGCGACCAGTCCAAAACGTATGGAGTGCCGTCCTCGGCAATGATGATGTTGGAGGGGTTAAAGTCGCCGTGGCAAAGTTTGTCGTGCTTGGGCATACCCTCCAGGCGAGTGTGCAAATCGTATCTGGTGGTTGCGTCCAAATCCGCCTCGCAAATTTTGCGGTTCATTTTGTCTTTGAGCTTAATAAGTTCCGGGCAGTGTTTGGATTGCACCTGTATTTGAAGGTCGACGAACATGTTGAGGTATTCGTCTGTTTTTTCCGGTTCGGCTTCCATGAGCCTGTCCAGCGTTTTGCCCTTGATGTATTCCGAAACGATTACCCAATTGCCGTCGATTGTGGTTACCGCTTTGATTTTGGGAATGTTAAGTCCTGTGCGTTCCACGCGAGCCTGATTGAGTGCTTCGCTTAAAACTTGGTCCTTTTGGTACTCTTTGTCGAACACCTTTATGCAGTCCTCGCCGTCACGATAGACTGTTTTGTGATTGCGAACGGCAATTACTCTGTCCAATTTCATAGTGCGCCTCCTTATGCTTTTAGACCGCTTTTACTTTTGCGGTAGGATTGTTTGAAATCGTGTTCGTCGTCGACTGTTCTAACGTCGCCGTGAGGCACGAATTTTTCCGTGAAGTGCTTGCCGTAGTAGGCGTTGAGGTACATTTGTTTGATTTCGCTCATAAGCGGATAGCGCGGATTTGCGCCCGTGCATTGGTCGTCGAAGGCTTGTTCGGTCATGGCGTCCAAGCGAGCAAGGAAGTCCGCTTCGTCCGGCACGTAGTCCCTGATTGTGGGTTTGATGCCTATAACGCGTTTAAGCTCGTCGATTGCGTCGATGAGGTTATCTACTTTTTCGCTGTCGGTGTTGCCGCCCAGTCCCAAATAATCTGCAACTTCGGCATATCTGTGCATTGTATGAGGATGGTCGTACTGCGGGAAAGTGCCCATTTTTGCCGGAACTTCCGCCGAGTTGAAGCGAATAACCTCGTCCAACATAAGCGCATTGGCTACGCCGTGAGGAATGTGATGGAACGCGCCGAGTTTGTGCGCCATGGAGTGGCAAACTCCCAAGAAGGCGTTTGCAAAAGCCATACCTGCCAGAGTAGCCGCATTTGCCATTTTTTCACGCGCGTCCACGTCGGTTTGACCGTTTTCGTAGGCGCGAGGCAAATATTCGAAAATAGTTTTGAGCGATTTGAGCGCAAGACCGTCGGTGTAGTCCGTTGCCATCATCGAAGCGTATGCTTCCAAATCGTGCGATACGGCGTCGATACCCGACGCTGCGGTAAGACCTCTGGGCGCTGTCATATGGAAATCGGTGTCGATGATTGCCATGTTGGGCAACAATTCGTAGTCTGCAAGGGGATATTTTACGCCGGTCTTTTCGTCTGTGATAACGGCAAAGGGAGTAACTTCCGAGCCTGTGCCTGCCGAGGTGGGAATTGCCACGAAATATGCCTTTTCGCCCATTTTGGGGAAGGTGTACACACGCTTACGAATATCCATAAAGCGCATTGCCATATCCATGAAGTCCACTTCCGGATGCTCGTACAAAACCCACATGATTTTGCCTGCGTCCATTGCCGAACCACCGCCGAGAGCGATTATGCAATCCGGTTTGAAATCCCTCATTTGTTCCGCACCGCGAAGAGCGCAAGCCAAAGTGGGATCGGGAGCAACGTCGAAATAGGTCATATGAACGATGCCCATTTCGTCCAATTTGTCGTCAATCGGCTTGGTGTAGCCGTTACTATACAAAAAACTGTCGGTTACGATGAATGCGCGCTTTTTGCCCATTACGGTTTTAATTTCGTCCAGCGCTACGGGCAAACAACCTTTTTTGATATATATTTTTTGCGGTGCTCTGAACCACAACATGTTTTCTCTCCTTTCGGCAACGGTTTTGATATTCAACAAATGCTTTACGCCGACGTTTTCCGACACCGAGTTGCCTCCCCAAGAGCCGCAGCCGAGCGTAAGCGAAGGAGTAAGTTTGAAGTTGTACAAGTCGCCTATTCCGCCTTGAGAAGAGGGAGTGTTTACCAGCACGCGGCAGGTTTTCATTCTGCTGTAAAACTCGGTGAGCAAATCCTGACGGGTGGTTGTGTTGAGGTAGATTGAGGACGTGTGTCCGAATCCGCCGTCGGCAATAAGACGTTCGGCTTTGGAAAATGCGTCTTGGGCATCTTTTGCACGATACATTGCCAAAACGGGAGAAAGTTTTTCGTGAGCAAATTCCTCACTGAGTTCCACGCTTTCCACTTCGCCGATAAGAATTTTGGTGCCTTCCGGAACTTTTACGCCGGACAAACTTGCGATTTTGTACGCCGATTGCCCCACTATGCCTGCATTCAAAGCGCCGTTGATGATGATTGTTTTGCGCACCTTGTTTTTTTCCGCTTCGTCCAAAAAGTAGCAACCGCGATCGGCAAATTCCTTGCGGACTTTGTCGTACACGTCGTCCAAAACGATTACCGATTGTTCGGATGCGCAAATCATGCCGTTATCGAAGGTTTTGGAGTGAATAATGGAGTTGACAGCCAATAGAATATCGGCGGAACTGTCTATAATTGCAGGCGTGTTGCCTGCGCCTACGCCCAAAGCGGGTTTTCCGCTGGAATATGCGGCCTTCACCATGCCCGGACCGCCCGTTGCCAAAATAATGTCGGCATCGCGCATAAGCGTGTTGGTAAGTTCCAAACCGGGAACGTCTATCCAACCGATGATGCCCTCCGGTGCGCCTGCCGCAACTGCCGCTTCCAAAACCAACTTGGCAGCCGCGATTGTGGACCTTTTTGCACGCGGGTGCGGACTGATGATGATTCCGTTACGAGTTTTAAGCGCAACAAGCGTTTTGAAAATTGCTGTGGAAGTCGGGTTTGTGGTGGGTATCACCGCCGCGATAAGACCTATTGGTTCGGCAATCTTTTTGATGCCGAAAGCCTTGTCTTCCTCTATTACGCCACATGTTTTTGTGTCGCGATATTTGTTGTAGATGTACTCCGAAGCGTAGTGGTTTTTGATAACTTTGTCTTCCACCACGCCCATGCCCGTTTCCTCTACGGCAAGTTTTGCCAAAGGAATGCGCGCTTGGTTTGCAGCCGTTGCGGCAGCAAGGAAGATTTTGTCCACTTGTTCCTGCGTGTAGGTTGCAAATTGCTTTTGAGCCGCTTTTACGTCGGCTATTTTTTGTTCCAACGTGGGAACACTGTCCACAAGATAACTCATCCTCAGTCTCCTTTTACAGACTTCAACGTTACTGCGAGTACAGCAGCCGACGAAGCCAAATTTTCGTTTTTTACGATTATGCCGTCGGGTACGGATAACGTATCCGAAGCAAAATTCCAAATTGCTTTTATGCCGCAAGCCACCATTTTGTCGCAAACAGCCTGCGCTTGATTTTCCGACACGGTGAGTATGCCTATTTTTACGTTGTTGGCGGGACAAAATTCGTCAAACGTACTCATCGGCAAAACTCCGTCGGACTTGTTGACGTCGAACGCAGCGCAAACGTCTATGCCGTAGTCGGCAAAACCTGCGTGCGCCAAAAGCGCTCTTCCAAGTTTACCTGCGCCTACTATAACGGCGTTTACCCTGTTATGCACCAAAAGAGCGTCTTCCAAATGCCGAATAAGTTCCTGCCTGTCGTAGCCGACTTTGGGTTTGCCTGCACCGCTTACGGATGCCAAATCCTTGCGCACTTGCACTTCTCCCAAGCCAAGCGCACGCGCTATCGTTGCCGAAGAAACGGTTTGCTTGCCTTCCGGATAGGTGGATTTTACAAAATGCAAATATGCCGGCAGTCTATTTAGCACCGCATTGTGAATTGCATTTTTCATACGGTATCTCCTTATCGATAACATTGTATCGATTTATCGCAAAAAACGCAAATACTTCTTTTGTAAGTTTCCATATAAATTTTGATATATCACTTGCAAAAATGCCGCAAAACACGTCAGCCGACAAAAAGCCGCTTTGCCAAACACAATTCCGTGATGAATTTGCGGTCCAGTTCGGTTAGAGCGTAGTCGCTTTTGTAGATCAAAACGTCCTTGTAGCGCTTGCCCTCTCGCGGCATAACAATTTGCGTAAGTCCGTAGCGTTCGAGAATTGTTTTTGGCACGGGCGAAGTCCACATGTACGTTTCCGTGTTTTCGGATAGTACTTC
>CAKRAM010000071.1 GCA_934294965.1 uncultured Clostridia bacterium | reverse complement strand
ATTCATCACCCACTATATTAGGAGAATCAAAATAACAAGCAACTAACATAGAAAAAGCGAGGTCAAGAAAGAAAATTTCCAGCCTCGCCATTAAAATTTATAAACTAGGCAATATTTTATGCAATTACTAAACACCATATTTATCTAGTACTGCCCCTGCGTACTGCGCAAACAAGTACTGTACAATTGATAAACTACCATATTGCGTTGCCGCATTATCCCTGTGTACTACGCAAATAAGTTAAATGCAATTGTAAAATCGCCATCCTACGTAGGAACTTTTTTTGATGTACGCCATGGCTAACGACGATTATTTTTTTCGAAAAAAGCAAAAATGACGGGCCTCGGCAATACCGAAACCCGTCAAACGATATAATTTTACTGGTGCCCTGCAAAATTCGAAAACAAATAAACACCAATGTTTTGAGCAGCATCAAGAGTGAAAATAAGCAAAAATATTATACTATGCGTAAAATAGTACTATGCGTTTTCGGTATTTTCCGTAGTAGTTTTGGGCAAAAAGCGTTCTTTGATTTGCGATTGGATAGTATCCATAATTTCCGGATTGTTTTCCAACCACTTTTTGGCATTTTCTCTGCCCTGTCCCACTTTTTCGCCGTTGTAACTGAACCAAGAACCACTCTTTTCAACTATACCTGCTTGCACCGCCATATCCAACACGCAGCCAGAATTGGAGATTCCTTTGCCAAAAATGATTTCGAACTCGGCAGTTTTGAAAGGAGGAGCAACCTTGTTTTTGACAACTTTAACGCGGGTTTTGCTTCCGACGATTTCCGTACCATCCTTAACTTGGTCAATTTTGCGAACGTCCAATCGAACGCTGGAATAGAATTTTAACGCTTTGCCTCCCGTCGTCGTTTCCGGGCTGCCAAACATTACGCCGATTTTATCACGCAATTGGTTGATAAAAATTACGCAAGTGTTGGATTTGTTTCCCGCAGCAATGATTTTGCGCAAGCATTGGGACATCAAACGTGCTTGAACGCCCATATGACTATCGCCCATATCGCCTTCCAATTCGGCTTTGGGGGTAAGCGCGGCAACCGAGTCCACTACCACCAAATCTACAGCATTGCTACGCACCAAATAGTCCAAAATATCCAGCGCTTGTTCGCCGTTATCCGGTTGCGAAATGTACAAATCGTCCAAATTGATGCCAAGATTTGCGGCATAAACGGGATCTAACGCTTGTTCGGCGTCGATAAACGCAGCCGTTCCGCCCATTTTTTGAACTTGCGCGATAACATGCAACGTTACGGTAGTTTTACCGGACGCTTCGGGCCCGTATATTTCGATAATGCGTCCTTTGGGAAGTCCGCCCACGCCCAGCGCAATATCAAGAGGCAAGCACCCTGTAGGAATAACTTCTATACTACGAGATGCGGCATAACTACCCAATTTCATAATCGAGCCTTTACCGAATTCCTTTTCGATTTGCAAAATGGTTTGTTCCAGAGCTTTTTTCTTGTCTTCGGTCATTTTTATATATCTCCTGTAATTATTTCAACTTTATCGGACAATAGTTTTATAGACGGCAAACAGTGCCGCATTGCACGCCTGCGCGCGAACGGAATTCCTGTCGCCGACAAAAACATATCGATTCGCGTTTATGCCCTTTTCCGAACCCACCCCGATATAACACAATCCGACGGGGTACCCGGGATCGGAACTCGGTCCTGCGTAACCCGTTGTGGAAACGGCAATGTCCGTTGCCTTGTCCGCAAGCAAGCCACGAACCATTTCCTTGGCAACTTCCGCCGAAACGACTCCGTACTCGTCCACAAAATGCGGACTGATACCCAGTCGCTTACATTTTGCCTGCGTTGCATAGGTCACCGCGCCTTCAAAAAATACGTTGCTTGCGCCTGCCACATCCACAAGCGACGAAGAAATCATTCCGCCTGTAATCGACTCCGCAACGGAAAGCCGCTTGTCCAACTTCATCAGAACTGACACCACCGTTTTAGCCAAAGATTGATCGGTGGTTGCGTATATGTACTCGGCAAACATCTTTCTGAACATTTCCAACGTGTCCGTAATAACGCTTTTTGCACAACGTTGAGGGAAGTTCAGCACGATTTTGCTATCCAAATTTGTTGTGTCGCAAGTTTTGGAAACAATCGGATTTAACCTTGCAAGCCTTGCTTCGGCATCTTTTTGAGATAAGCCGAACAATTTGAAGCAATAACGATGCCCGTCGGCGTTGCCCTTGAGCAAATCGCCCGAAATGTAGTTATCAAAAACGTTCACGCATTCTTTTGCGTCGGCAGGAATAATGTACACATGGCACCTGCCGTACACGCCAAAGCAAGCGCATTGGTAACCGTTTGCAGCAGACAAATGATTGAACGCTTCCGGAATGAGGCAAATTTTGTCCATAACATGCCTCGGAGGCAAATCGGATTTTGTCAATTTGCAAAATTCGGCAACGATTTTCTCGGCATACTTGTCATAAAACAGGCAAACACCAAAGGTTGAGCCGAACAACTCCACGTACTCCGAAACATTACCGACAAGTATCACCGCTTGGCAACCGGAATCGACGGCACCTTTAAGGTAACCCGCCGAAGACGCCAACGACGGCGACAAAATTAAATCGTAAGCGGCAGATTTGTCATCCAACTTTTCGCACAAAACTTTTAACGCTTGCGAGTATTTTTTAGATATAACCTTTATCATTCTATTCTTCCTTGGTTTTCTCGGCAAAAACCTTTATATTTTGCACGAGATATATAATTCCGGAGACGATTGTCAACACTACGGCTACGACAAACAGCACGAGGCCCACATACATCAAAATCGTAAAGAACAACATTCCCGTGCATTGCTCAAATGACGTACAACGAAGAAGCAACAAACAGGGCAAGCTTACAACTTGAAATACGGTTTTAACTTTGCCGTAAATGTTTGCCTGCACCACAACACCTTTGCTTGCGGCAATCATTCTTACTGCCGAAATCAAAAGCTCGCGGGACAAAATCAACGTTCCGCAAACGGCAAAAAACACGTAACCGCCGGTTTGAACCAAATCGAAATATGGTTTTATCGTCGAGATATCAATAGGCTGGTATACAGTTGTAATCGGATTAGTTGCCGCTAAGCAAAACAACGCAGCGCAAACCAAAATTTTGTCGGCAATCGGATCGAGCAACTTGCCCAAATCGGTTACGAGGTTGTACTTCCTTGCAATGTGACCGTCCAAAAAGTCAGTGAATGCCGCAAGAATAAATATTCCTACGGCAACGATTGCACCCCACCAAAATGGTAAAAAGTACGCCGCAACAAAAAACGGAATCAAGCAAATGCGCAACAGCGACAACTTATTAGGCAAATTCATTCCACAACCTCCCCGATCAGATCGTACTCTAAAGCATTTGTTATTTTTACGTTGTAAAATTCTCCGACGTTAAGTTTTTGCGGCGAAATTACATACACAACACCGTCGATATCCGGCGCCATATAGTACGTACGCGCTTTGTAAACATAGTTATCGCCGTCGATATTATCCAAACAATCGACGATGCACTTGTAAGTTTTGCCAACGTCGGTTTTGTTCAATTCCGCAACGACTTTCTGCTGCGTTTTGTACATCTTTGCAACATACGACTTCTTAGTTGACGCCTTAACTTGGTTTTTCATTTTGGCAGCGACCGTTCCGTCTTCTTTGGAATAAGCAAAAAATCCAACATTACGAAGTTTGTATTTAAGCAAAAACTCACCCATTTCTTCAATAGTTTGTTTTGTTTCACCGGGGAAGCCGCAAATAAATGTAGAACGCACCGCAATATCAGCGTCCGACAGCTTGTCAAATAATGCGCGTATCGATGCGCCGTCCGATTTGCGATTCATTGCCTTCAAAATTCCGTCGTTTACGTGTTGCAACGGAATATCGACGCAATTTACGACTTTTTCATTTGTGCGAATCTCCTCGATGAGTTCGTCGCTCATCAATTCCGGATAGCAATACAAAAGGCGTATCCAACTTATTTTTTCGATTGCAGACAGCTGTTTAACCAACTCGACAATCATCGGCTTGCCGTACAAATCGTCGCCGTATTTTGTGGTGTCCTGTGCAACCAAAATCAGTTCTTTTACGCCGCCCTCGGCAAGAGTTTTTGCTTCGGCAACAATTTTTTCCATAGGCACGGAACGAAAACGTCCGCGTATGTACGGAATAAGGCAGTATGTGCAAAAGTTATTGCAACCATCGGCAATTTTTAGGTAAGCCACGTGCGGCGAAGTTGTTAAAACGCGCTTGCCGAAGGTTATGGCTGTGTTGCAGTTTTGATATTTTTTACGTTCTCCGCCAAGAGTTGCCGCAACGATATTGCAAATTTCCGCGTAATCGTCAGTTCCCACCACCGCGTCGACTTCGTCCATGCCGTCCAACACTTCACTACCGAATTTTTGTCCAAGGCAACCGGTAACGATAACTTTTTGGCACTTACCTTGCGTTTTGAAGTCCGCCATTTCCAAAATAGTGTCTATTGACTCTTTTCTGGAGGACTCCAAAAAGGCGCAAGTGTTTATTATAATAACGTCGGCATCCGACGGATCGGCTGTAATTTCGTAACCGCCGTCCTTCAAATATCCGAGCATCACTTCGGTGTCCACCCTGTTTTTGTCGCAGCCGAGCGACACCACTCCGATTTTTTCTTTCATACTAATCTTCCAATTCCGGGAAAAGCTCATCCAATTGGTCAAGCGTAACCAAAACCATCAACGCTTTGTTGCCGGATTCACTTGCGGAAGGCTCTTCAACGTAATGCAAGCGCTGCAACGTGTCCATAATTCTTCCCGCACGGTTAAAGCCTATTGCAAGGCTGCGTTGAATTGATGCAATCGACGCGCGCCCGCCGTTCTTTTCCAGCCAAAAACGCAGTGCCTTTTTGCACAACGGATCGATTTGTGCTTCCTTGTTGGCTTGCGTATCTTTTTGTGCTTGCGCTTCGAGAGCCGCTTCTTCTTCCATCTTTCTGGATACGAAAATCT
>CAKRAM010000070.1 GCA_934294965.1 uncultured Clostridia bacterium | reverse complement strand
CGTTGGCAGGTCTTGCACGCCCGGACGACGGGCAAATTTTGTTTGACGATACCGACGTTACCGACAAAACGGCTGCGGAACGGAACATATCATACCTATCACAAGAATACGCGCTATATCCGCACTTGACGGTGTTCGACAACGTGGCGTATCCGCTAAAACTGCAACGTATACCTGCCGACGAAATTCGTAGGCGCGTGGAAGAAACTTGCAAACTTGTGGGACTTGAGCAACTTTCGTCCAGAAGACCGCGCCAACTTTCCGGCGGACAGCAGCAGCGCGTGGCGATGGCTCGAGCGTTGGTAAAGCGCCCGGAAATTATCCTTTTGGACGAACCGATGTCCAACCTGGACCAAAATTTGAGGGCAGGAATGTCTATGCTGCTTGCAAAATTGCACAAAATGCTGAATATCAACATCGTTTACGTCACTCACAACGCATCCGAAGCAAGGCATTTGGCTGACTTTGTGATTGCAATGGACAACGGCGCAATAGTTCAACAAGGCGCGGCAGACGAAGTTATGTCGAACAAGGACGGCTTTGTGCTGCAAAATCTTACGGAGAAAACAATTGAAACACTTATTTGACGCAGGCGAAGCCGACAAATTTTCGGCTTTGCGAAAAAAATACATAACGGCGCTTGTCGCTTTTTGCGTTACACTGCTTGCCTTAGCCGTGCTTGCCGTTGTTTTTTGGAAAACGCTTGGACGCGCTTTTGCGCAAACAATCGCAACGATATGCACTGCTGCAATCGGATGCGTTTGCATTTACGTTGTGCAAATAATTTCGCTGAACGCCAAAAAGCAAAAATTCGTAAAACAAATGACCGAAAAACAGCCAAGAGAAATATCCGTAAAAAGTTTGACGGTTGACAAAAACACCACCACGAGCGGCGGATTGACTTTTTACCCGATCACTGCCGATACCGACGACGGAGAACGTTTGCTGTACCTGTTTGAGGGCAAAACAATAGACAAAAGCACAACAAAACTACTTGTTATAGACAAATACGTTTGCGGTTACGAGGCGGAAAATGAATAAGAACATCCTATCGTACAGCGCAAAATGGTTTGTGCTTATCATAATTGCATCCATAGTTTTGTGGTCGTTTGTTTTCGGCTCGATAACAAAACCCGCCGACACCGAAAAAATTACGCTGTTTTTGACGGCGGAAGCAAGCGACGAAGCCAAAATCAAAGATAAAATTGCCCTGAACGGCATAACGACAAGCGTTGTTTCCGCTTCGGAAACGGACAAATACTACTCGGCGCAATTCACCACCACCGCACTTATTACAGCGGACTTGATTGTTATGAACGCGGACAAAATGCCGACAAGCCACGCCGATATGCAGTTTGCGCCGCTAAACAGCGCACTGCTTGATAAATTCGGCATAGGCGAATGTACCTTTGTAACGTCCGAGGATACGCCTTACGCAATCGTTGTGTACGACAAGCAAAACGGCATAAACCTGCTCAATGGGCTTGCTCGTTTTGACGAAAACAACGTGTACTGCATTGCCGTCAATGTAACGCGTCCCAACGCCGCACCGTTTAGCACTGCCGACAAAACTACCGACAACGCGTTTGTTGCGCTGAGCAAACTGCTTGCGACAAAATAAAAGCACAGGACGTCCGCTTGGTAGTTAAGGTTGTATCGGTGATATGTACAAAGCACGTTGCTATCAAGAAATCACAAGGTACACTGCAATTATTTGCGCAAAGCATGCTATAATAAACAAGCACAAAACACATTGTAACCAATAATCACAAAACAAAGAGTTCGGCATTGCGCCGAACTCTTTGTTTTGTTATGAATTGATTTTTTGAAAACCAATTATTATGCCTTATGCCGAAACGTTTGAATTTTGTGCATTTGCCGAAACGTTTGGATTTTAGACAAAACGTTATTTGATGATATGCCCGTTGATGCGCTCAAAATTCGAGGCAATTTGCCAAGACATCCGTCTTTTGCTGCCGAGCGTTACGTGAAAATATTGGCTACAATGCTCGGCTTTGGTGAGAAAGCCTACACACAAAGCACGACGGGTTCGTTAGTCTATCTTGTCGCTATCGGCAACCTGCCAGCCGACAAGTTGCAAAATAGAGGCGATTGTCCAACAAAACATTGCCGCCGACGGGAACACAATCCAACTGTACTCCCAAGCGTTTGCAAAAAGCGACCAAAGGGAATATCCGACAACGACAATCAGCCAATAAACGGCAAATATCGCGCCGATTTTGCTTTCCATTTTGTCAACCACAGGTTGCTTTTTGTAAAAAACCTACAATAAGTGCATATGTATGACGGAAAAACGGCTATTTTTCGAAAAATACGACGTTCTTTGCGCCGAGAATCAACCCCAGTTCGTACTCTATGCCGGCACACCTGCGAACCTTTGTTTCCAAGGCAAAAACCTTGCCCTCAAGTTTGATTTTGACGGGAACATCTCCCTCGTATTGACGTAATACGTCCACAGCGGCGGCATACTTTTCGTCGTCCCTTTCGTCCATTTTTAGCCAAAGGGTAACGTTGCTTTGAGGCACTTCCATTGCGGGCCGCGCCGCTTGTTGTTCACTTGCGGCTTTGCTGTGCGGATCGATAAGTTCGCGCACAGTGATTTTGTAGCCGTCGCGCGCGTCGGAAAGCATACCTTTTACCACGACGAAAGCGTCGGTTGCAAACAGAGTTTTGTACTTTTCGTAAGTTGCGCCGTACAATCCGACGTCAATTTTGTCGTACTTATCTTCCAACACGCCAAAGCCCATACGGTTGTTATCCTTACCTACTACTACGCGGATATCGCGCAAAATGCCGCCGGTAATAACCGCTCGTTTTTCAACTTCCGGGCGAACGGGTTCAGCGTCTTCCATACCTTCCGGAGTAATCGGCATGGTTTCTCTTGTGTCGAAATCGAAACCGAATTTTTTAGAAAACTCGTCGTATTCGTCCAAAGGCGAACCGGACATATATAGTCCCAAAACTTCGTTTTCGTAGGTGTACAAAATTTGTTTGGGCAATTCCTTAATTTGCTCGTGTGCTGTATGCACTTCGCTTTTCAGTTCGGGCATCATGTCGAAAATGGAAATTTGCCCCGTTGCGTGCTTTTTGTTGCTTTCCACAACTTCGTTAAGTTCGTCGTTATACCACTGCAACATATCGGCACGTGTGCGGTTAAAGCAGTCAAACGCGCCGCCCTTGATTAGGTTTTCCACCATGCGTTTGTTGATAAACTCACTACAACGCTCAAAGAAGTCTGTCATATCCGCAAACTCTCCGCCGCGAGTGCGTTCGTCGACGATTTGCTTTACTACCGCAACTCCGATGTTCTTTATACCGCCCAATCCGAAACGCAAAGCACCGTTTTCGACGTGGAACAAATCCAAACTTTTGTTAATGCAGGGAGGCAAAACGTCTATGCCAATGGTTTTGGCATATTCCATATACTTTTTGATTTGAGAAATATCCGTTATGCGGTTATTGAGCAATGCGCAAATAAACTCTGCCGGGTAGTAGTTTTTGAGCCATGCCGTTTGATAGGTTACATAGGCATAGCAGGTTGCGTGCGATTTGTTGAACGCATACTGCGAAAAGTCGTCCAACTGCTTGTAGATTTGGTTTGCCGTTTCCTCCGGGATGCCGTTGTTTACACATCCGGGAACGGTTTCGCCATTGCTCCAGGTTCCGCCGTGAATGAACAACTGACCTAGTTGCTGCATCATTTCCTTTTTCTTTTTGGACATGGCGTAACGCACGTTGTCGGCAAGCGCAGTGGAAAATCCCGCAAGTTTTTTTACCAATTGCATAACCTGCTCTTGATATACGATACAGCCGTTTGTTACGTCCAAAATGGATTCCATGGACGGGTGCAAATATTTGATTTTGGATTTATCGAACTTGCAGGCAATGTAGTCGTCGATATACTGCATCGGTCCCGGACGATACAAACTGATGCCTGCGATAATTTCTTCCAAGCCCGTGGGGCGCATACGACGCATAAGGTCGCACATGCCGCCGCTTTCCAATTGGAAAATGCACATTGTGTCGCCCGACGAAATGAGGTTAAACACGTTGGGATCGGAGTAGTCCGACTTGGAAAAATCCACCTTTACGCCGTAGTCTTCCATAACGTAGTCGCAAGCCTTTTTGATGTCGGTAAGCGTGCGCAAACCCAAAAAGTCCATTTTGAGCAGTCCCAGTTGCTCCACCTCGGTCATGTTGTACTGTGTGGTGACAATGCCGCCCTTGGCAAGCGAACCGCCGTTGGTTTGCAAAGGAACGTGATCGGCAACTTTTTCGCGGCAAATAACAACGCCGGCCGCGTGCATGCCCGTTTGACGGGGCGAGCCTTCCAGCCGCATTGCGATATCGATAAGTTTGTGAGTTGCAGGATCGTCGTACGCCTGTTTAAGTTCTTCGGAAACGTACGTGTCTTCCGGCTTTTTGTAAGGTTTAAGCCCCAACAGGTGGCGAATTGTATACTTGAAGTTATCCGGCACCATTTTTGCCAAACGGTTAGCCTCGGCAACCGAATAACGCATAACGCGCGCAACGTCCTTGATGGCGTTTTTTGCCGCCATTGTGCCGAACGTTACGATTTGGCAAACGTTGTCGTTGCCGTATTTGCGGTGAACGTAGTCGATAACTTCGCCACGCCTGTCCATGCAGAAGTCCACGTCGAAGTCCGGCATGGACTTACGTTGCGGATTCAAAAACCGTTCGAACATCAGATTGAAGCGGAACGGCTCTACCTCGGTTATGCCGATTAGGTAAGCAATAACGCTGCCTGCGCCGCTGCCTCTTCCGGGGCCAACCGGTATGCCATTGGTTTTGGCGTAGTTGATAAAGTCCCAAACGATTCGGTAGTAGTCTACAAAGCCCATGGAAACGATAACGTCGTACTCGTATTCCACTCTTTCCCTTATTTCCGGAGTGCAATCGGGGTATTTTTCCTTTAAGCCCTTTTCCAACAAAAAGCGCAGATATTCCGCCGAATCCATTCCTCTCGGAGGCGTGTACAACGGCAAAAGTTTTTCCTTGCCGAAGTCCACGTTGCACTTTTCGGCAATTTCCAAAGTGGTGTCCATTGCGTCCGGCACCCCCGGGAACAACGCTGCCATTTCGTCGTAGTCTTTTAGGTAAAACTCCTCGCCTTGGAACTTCATACGGTCGGTGTCATCCACGTACTTGCCCATTTGCACGCACAGCATTACGTCCTGAATTTCGGCGTCTTCCTTGTTGAGGTAATGTACGTCGTTGGTAACGACAACTTTGATGTCCAAATCACGCGCCAGTTTTATCAGTTGCGGCATAACGGCGTCTTCGTCGGCTATGCCGTGGCGTTGAATTTCGATGTAGTAGTCCTCGCCGAAAACTTCTTTGTACTTTTTGGCAAGTTGGTAGGCGTCTTCCGGACGATCCGCCAAAAACAAACGCGGCAATTGCCCTGCAATACAGGCGGAAAGACAAATTAGACCGTCTTTGTATTTTAGCAACGTTTCGAAGTCGATACGAGGTTTGTAGTAAAAGCCTTCCACCCAAGCAATAGAGTTCAGGCGACACAAATTGTAGTACCCCACGTTGTTTTTAGCCAACAAAATAAGGTGGAAGTACTCCTTGTTTTCGTAGCCGACGCCGTGAAGGTTTTCGCACATGTAAAATTCGCAACCGATAATCGGCTTGATTCCCGCGCTTTTTGCGGCGTTTAGGAACTTCCATGCGCAGTACATGTTGCCGTGATCGGTTACCGCCACTGCCGGCATGTTGAGTTGTTTGCATTTGGCAAGCATTTCGTCTATGCGAGTGGCTCCGTCCAAAAGACTGTATTCGGTGTGTAAGTGAAGATGCACGAATTGTTTCATTTTTACCTCGGTAAGTCGGCAAGAGATATTATCTTGTTTAGTCTGTGGTTTGCTCCGCTTTTGGAAACGCCCAGTTTGGCGGCAATTTCCTCCAAGTTGGCTTCGGGGTTTTGTTCGCGAACGATTGCCGCATCCAATAAATTTTGCGGCAAACTGTCATAACGCCCCTGTTTTTTTAGCGTTTCGATGGCGGCAAGTTGCCTTTCGCACGCCAAAACGCTTTTGTCGATATTGGCGGCAATGCAGTTGCTTTGCCTGTTGGCGGCGTTACGCAAACTGCGCCCTATGATTACGTTTTCCAACTTCAATTTTGCCGACATGGCGTTAAGATACACCAAAAAGTCGGCTATTTTTTCGCTGTCCTTTATGTAAAGTACGGCGCAATTTTTGCGCACGACGTACTTGAACTCTCGTTCGGAATAGGCGTTTTGAACTGCCTTGGCAAAGGCAAAATCCGAAAAACGCAACTCCAAATGATACTTGGACTTGGACGTGTTTTCGCCAAAATCGCTATCCGCAGTGGGAATCACCACCGAGCCGCCGGAAACGAACAACCCCTGCATAAAGGCGCGTTTGCAGCACTCTTTACTTGGGAGCAGTGCGTTGTAGTCGTCGCAAAACTCCATTGCGCCGTCTGCGTCGCGCTTGGTTAAGCCTAACTTTTCCCCCAGGTTTCCGTAAAACGTGCAGGAGTAGACGGCTTGTCCCTTTATGCCGGAGTTATCCGACTGAATTTCCGACGGAACACCGCATTTTTCGGCTATTTTTTTGCATTGAGAAAGCAAATTGTGATTGTCGCTTTGCACCGAAAAGGCAAACCCCTTGAAGGTTAAATCCAACGAACCTACGGACTTTACGACGGCAGTCAAAAATGACTCGGCGCAACATCCACGCAAGTTTTTGGTGGATTTTAGTATTTCGGATTTTACGTTTTGCGAAAAGGTCATGGAAAAATCTCCCTAGCGCCGTCAATCCGCAAATTTTCGGGAAAATTGACAAGCGACAACTCGACTTTGGCGTTTATGCCGAACCGACAAAGCAAATTTCGGCGCACGCGCTGCATTAATAAGTATATATCTTTTGCCGTCGCTTTGTCAATGTTTACGACGAAGCCCGCGTGTTTTTTTGATACCTCCGCATCGCCCACGCGAAAACCCTTTAAGCCGCAAATATCCGTAAGACGAGATATCGCCACACACTCGTGATACAATGCGCTGCCTGCCGTTTTTTTCCCAAGCGGCTGTGTTTGCCGTTTTGTTTGCAAGTCCCGTTGGATTTTTTCGGCAACGATGTCCGCGGAAGAGGGGCAAAACTCCGCTTCCAGCGCCACCACAGGCAAATTTTGCCGACGAAACACACTTGTGCGCTTGCCGAACTTGCAATCTTTGGCAGAAAACTTGCGCATTTTACCGCCGTCGATTGCCCAAACGGCAGTAACGACGTTTGCCATACAACCTCCGAAACATCCTGCGTCGGAAACTGCCGCTCCGCCGACAGTAGCAGGCAAACAACACAAAAATTCTCCATTGCCCAGCCCTGCTTTTTGCAGTTGCCAACCGATTTTTGCCGTGCTTGCGCCGCAAAACGCCACCAATTTGTTGCCCCGAAGGGAAAAACCGTCAAAACGCGCAGTGCAAATTGCCACGCCGACAAAATCGCCGTCCCAAGCAAGCGTGTTGCTGCCAAAACCGATTATCACAAACGGCAACTTTGCCTCAGCAGATTGCTCAACGCAAAAAAGAAACTGCTTTGTATTTTTGGGATACGCCGCAAGCGCGATTTTGCCGCCGACGCGCAAAGTGGTAAGACCTGAAAACGTTTGCGAAACCGACGTTCGGACACCCTTTTCCGCAAACCTTTCGGCTAGGATTTTTAGGCGTTTTTCTACCGAGAAAAGCATAGTTCGGCTACGTCGCTCTTGCGTTTTTTGCCAAATACCTGCAACGTGGACGTTGCCGTTTTGCGTTGTGCGTCGATTGTATTTTGATCGGCAAAGGCATTGGGTACGTAGGCGTTTTCCCACGCTTTTTCCGCTTGGGCATACAATCCGTCGGAATACAACGGGATTTTTGTTGCGGAAAACAGTCCGACGGCGGAAAGTGTTTTTTGCACATCGTCACCAAGCAAAAAATTGACAAATTCCTTTGCTGCGGAAACGTTTTGCGACGACGACGAAACGCCGACGAACTGAACCAAATCGGTGTAATCGGCAAGAGGAAGAACGGTTAGCGGAGATATTTTGCCGTTATCCTGCTTTTGAGAAAGGCGGGCCAAGTCCCTTTGGCTGCCCAAAAGCGCAACTGCAACGTTGTCGGCAAGGAAAGACGTATACGCCGAATATTGCGTCGTTTTTGTAATTTCGCCCGTGTTGCCGGCAACACCGCTCATACTTAGCGCCGTAAGCGGACTGCCGAAATCCCACTCGCCACAAACCAAACTGCACATCTTAATGATATTTTTGCCGACTTTTTTGCTTCGCGACAAACTCAAAACGTCCGTGGGCAAGGATTTTGCGCCCAAATCCTGCGTTCTTGCAAACAAAAAGTATCCGCCGGTATAAAGCGGCAAGCACAACGTTTTGCCTCCGTAGACGCACGCCGAACAAAAATTTTGCCGAACGTTGGTCAACATATCCAACGGCACTAATTTATTATTAAGCAAGTTCCCCACTCCGCGAGGAAATGCGACGATATCGGCAATATCGCCACCTTCGAGTTTTGCCTTTGCCTGCTCCGCCGTCAAATCGGTTACGTGAACGAACAAACCGCTGTGAGTTTTTTCGAATTTTGCCGCACGGCTAGTCAGCCAACCGCTCCTACTGCCGCAGCCTCCCTCGAACGATTGCACGTTCCACATTTCCAATACTCTCGTGTACGGGTGCTTGTACTCGGCAGTATCTTCACCTTTATTCAGCACTTTCGGCAAAACGAACGTTGCCGAGAACACGCAAACGGCAATTACAGCCACTGCTGCAACTATCTTGAATGCTTTTTTCAATTTTACCTCCGTTTTATGTATATACGTATGTGTCTTTTTCAAATTCATCGACTACTTTGAGCAATTTTATGGAAAAGAAATTGCCGCTTACAGGCGCATGCTGTTTTCAATGAAAACCACCGTTACACCGCCGTACTATCCGGAAGTTTAGTACGCAAAAAGCGATTTTCGGCAAAGTGGTTAATGATAAGTTACGGCATCCCCGGGGACAAAGTTTCTTTGCAGGTTGCCGCCTTCGCGCTTACAGTTTCGCGTTTTCCGTGTGAAAAACGCAGCGCAAAATGCCACGTGCCGGCAAGTTTAGTCTCTTTTACCATTGTATGAGTGCAAGTCTGCCAAATAACCCGATTGCCGCAATTATTTTGTGCGCAGGGGTTCTTTTGTGAGCGTTGCATGGGAAGTTCAAAGAGGCTTAAATTTCGGTGTTTACAAGCAAGCGAATTTCGTATATAATAATTAAAGGCGCGCACGCACAGGTATCGCGCCAATATCCAAAAGGACGACCGACTATGAAACTGAACAACAAACGCACGTTGCTTGTTGGATTCGCATTCTTTTTGATTTGCGTATTTTGGCAAGCGTACGACACGATTATCCCGCTGATGCTGACGAACAAATTCGGACTGGATCAAACCTGGTCCGGCGTAATTATGTCCTTGGACAACGTTTTGGCATTGTTTATGTTGCCGCTGTTCGGCGCTTGGTCGGACAAAGTCAACACAAAATACGGCAAACGCACGCCGTTTATTTTTATCGGCACCATATGCGCGATTGTGTGCTTTATGGGTTTGACCTTTGTGGACGCCGCTCAACTGAAACAAATTCAAACAGGCTCCACGCAAACCTATTGGAACCAAAACTACTCGATAGAAAACCACGAATACCAATCCATTGCCAACCCCAATGCTCCCAAAGAATATTCCGTGCAGGACTACGCGGCAAAAGTTAAGTACAACAAAACCTACTCCAAACTTACCCAAGCGGAAAAAACCGAATTGGAGAAGTGGTACACCGAAACGTTGAGTTTTGACACCTACTACGTGTACACCAAGGCTCAAAACGGCGCGGAGGAACAGTACAGGCTGTGCAAACAGGCTTCGTCCGGCGGACTGCTGGGAGGAGCAAGTTACGTTTACGAGGACGGCACGCCGCTGGGCAAAAACGACCGCGCGATAAACGCTTATTCGTCGCTGGTATCCAAAGCCGAATCGGAATTTGCCTCGTCTGTTACCCAAACCAACTACTGGATTTTGATTATCTTTGTGGCGGTGCTGCTGGGCGCGCTTATTTCCATGGCAACTTTCCGCAGCCCTGCGGTTGCGCTTATGCCGGACGTTACCGTGAAGCCGCTACGAAGCAAAGCAAACGCCATCATCAACCTTATGGGTACGGCAGGCGGAATTTTGGTGCTTGTTTTGGGAATGATTTTCGGAACGGGCAAGGTGGCAAATCAGTTGATGAACTACACCGCTTTTGTGGGCGCGGTTTGCGGCATAATGCTGGTTGCGCTTGTGGTGTTTGTGCTTACCGTAAAAGAGAAAAAATGGAACACCGAAATGCTTTCCCAACAGGCGATTTTGGACGAAGAAGAAAATGGCGGCAAGGAAGTGGTTGCGGAAGTATCCGACCAAGAAAACCTTACCGAACTTGCCGACGTTACCGTTGACGCAAACGAAAAACTTCCCAAAGACAAACTTAAATCGCTGATATTCATTTTGGCATCGGTTGCGCTGTGGTTTACGGGCTACAACGCAATAACCTCTAAATACAGCGTGTACGCAATAAACGTGCTTAACACCGACTACAACACAACCCTTCTTATTGCGCAGGCTGCCGCAGTTGTTGCCTACATCCCCGTGGGAATAATCGCCGGCAAACTTGGCAGAAAGAAAACAATTTTGATTGGCGTAGGCATGCTTACGCTGGCGTTCGGCGGAGCGATTTTCGTCACGGCAACGTCTCCGTCCTGGCTGATTGTTGTACTGTTTGCACTGGCAGGCATTGCGTGGGCAACCATAAACGTCAACAGTTTCCCGATGGTTGTGGAACTATCCAAGGGCGGAAACATCGGCAAATACACCGGCTACTACTACACTGCCAGCATGGCGGCGCAAGTTATCACTCCGATACTTTCCGGCGCGCTGATGGACGCATGCGACACAATGTCCGTTTTGTTCCCCTACGGAACGATGTTCGTTGCACTATCGTTTGTGACGATGTTGTTCGTAAAGCACGGCGACAGCAAACCCGAAGCGCCCAAGAGCAAGTTGGAAATGCTTGCCGGATCGGACGACTAGACAACTTGACAACAAAATAAAGTCGCAGGCACTTGCTTGCGACTTTTTTTGTTGGTGCTTATCAAACCGTGAATAAGCGTTTTTCCGATTAAGCAAAGTGCCGCCTAAACAATTAAAGAACATAATGCGACAACTTACGTATACGAAAAACGATTGAACAAATTTTCTTATTATAGTCAACGTAATTCGGCTTCCGTCACAATGCGTTGCCGTTTTCAAACGGACGTTTGCCGAACCTGGAATTTGAATTTTGTCGGATTTTCGATATTTGACGATATGTTGACAACTACTTTATCAGGCGGGAAAGCACTCTGCCGAACTCTATGCCGAAGCGGCGATCCGAACACTCGGTCGCTTTGGCGGCGTCCATTACAAAGTCGGCGGCGATTTGCGTTGCCTCCTCTGCGGATTTGCCTTGAAGCATCATTGCCGTCAGCACCGAACTGAACACGTCCCCCGTGCCGGAAAAGGTTGTGGGGACTTTTTCATTGGTAACGACGGCTGTGCCTTGTTGCGTCAAAACCAAGTTGGCAATAGCCGTTCCGCAATCTATACCCGTAATTACGGCGGACTTTACGCCGACTTTTTGAAGAAAATCGGCAAATGCCGTTTTACAATCGCGGGCAAAAGCAGGAGTTCCGAACGAAGAGAACGCGGTGTAGTCCAAGTCGCAAAGCAGGCAGGCTTCGGTGACGTTGGGCGTGATGCAATCGGCATATTTTACCGCGATTTTCATTTGTTCCGCGTAGGCTTGGCCGAAAACGGGATACAACTTGCCGTTATCGCCCATTATCGGATCGACGACGACAAACGCACCGCTTGTGCGGCTTAACACACGGCAAACGGCACGGAGCGTTTCGGTTTTGTTGCAAAAACCAACGTACACGGCGTCGGGCGCGCGACAAACGGAAATATCGTTGTAGAAACGCTCAACGGCGGAATTATCCAGCACGCCAAACCCTTCAAAGCCCGTTTGTTTGCTGAAACACGCCGTGGGAACGGGCATACAGTAGTTGCCGGTTACGGAAAAAATAGGTAAATTTGCCGACATCGAACAATTGCCAAGCCCTGATATATCGTTAAAAATCAATACGTTTTTCATAATTTACGTTCCACCGAAATATTAAATCACCGCAAGGCGGTTTAAGCAAACTATTATGCACGGGAAGCCGACTTGCACACAATGGCTTTCGACTTTGTAGTTTTTCTACTCGAAGGACAAGTTTTTGCCAAAAACTGCGTATGCGTTAAAAGATTCGTTCAATAGGCAGTTTTGATTAGAAACCACCGTGGCTACGCACCAAAGCACCGCAGTATGTCGCTAGCGTTGCTTGCCGCACCATAATCGGAGTGAACTGCATTTGAACGCTTCAAAGATGTGACAACTGCGCCAACGTTTGTTGTTTTTTTTTAATTGCCACTACCCAAGTAAGCGACAATTTGATTGTACGACAGTAGCGGCACGTAGCGTTTTAACGCGATTGCCCGCTTATTCATCAAAGTTGCAGTACTTTTGGG
>CAKRAM010000069.1 GCA_934294965.1 uncultured Clostridia bacterium | reverse complement strand
GTGGAGTTGGACGAAGTAAAGCTTGCCAACGAAGTTTGCTTTTTTGCAGACAAAAGTTGTATAGACGAAGAAATTACTCGGCTGACTTCTCACATTGCTCACGCGCGTGAAATTTTGTCGGCTGAGGACGCAGTCGGTCGCAAAATGGATTTTTTGGTGCAGGAATTCAATCGAGAAGTTAACACGATTTGTAGCAAATCGGCAAATGCGGAACTGACTGACACTGCGCTCAAAATGAAAAACGAAGTGGAAAAACTACGCGAACAAGTGCAAAACTTGGAATAATCGTTGCAAAATACAAGAGAGGTAGATATATGGAACAAGTAAACGAACAAGAACAAAAGGTTCAACGCGGAAAAGGCAGGTTGATTATCATTTCCGGTCCCAGCGGAGCAGGCAAGGGTACAATTTGCGCCGAGTTATTGCGTTTGATGCCGGACTTGGTCATTTCCCGCTCGGTAACTACGCGTGAGCCTCGTCCCAACGAACGTAAAAACCGCAGTTATTTTTTCGTTTCCAAGGAAACTTTTTTGGAAATGGTAAAAAATAACGAATTGTTGGAATACGATCAACACTTCGAAAACTACTACGGAACGCCCAAAAAATTTGTCGTCGATATGCTCAACTTCAGCAAAGACGTAATTTTGGAAATCGACGTGAAAGGTGCGCTTCAAGTTAAGCAAAACTTCCCTGACAGCATGCTGTTTTTCATCGAAGCACCCAGCGAAGAAGCGTTGTACGAACGTCTTAAACGTCGCGGTTCGGAAAGCGAAGAAAAAATTCAAGTTCGTATGGCAAGAACCAAATTGGAATTGGCTCAACGTCATATGTACGACTACTGCATCATGAACGACGATCTCGATCGTGCAGTGGCGGAAATTATCGATATTTTGAAAAGGAGATAACTACTATGATTAACGTCCCTCCCATTGACGAACTTACCGAAAAGGCAGGAGATAAGTACGAACTTTGCTGCGTTATCGCAAAGCGCGCAAAGGAATTGAACGAAAGTGAACTTCTTAACGGCGAAAAGCCCATTTCCTACGCTTCGCAGGAATTTGACCGTGGCGAAACGGAGATAAAAAGAAAGTAACTATATGGTCGGCAACCGACAGTAGGTTGTCACAAAACTTCGGAGGCAAAATGCAACGGCTTAGCGGCAAAAACATTGTTATAGGAATAAGCGGCGGAATTGCAGTGTACAAGGTTTGCACGGTTGTGCGCGGCTTCAAAAAGTTGGGCGCAAACGTGGACGTAATCATGACCGAACACGCAACCGAATTTGTTTCTCCGCTCACGTTCGAAACACTTTCAGGCAGACCGGTTATAACCGATATGTTTGCTCGCGGAGGTCATTGGGATGTGGAGCACGTTTCGCTTGCAAAAAAAGCCGATTTGTTTTTGGTTTGTCCCGCAACGGCAAATATCATTGGCAAGTACGCCGACGGTATTGCCGACGATATGCTTTCCACAACGCTTATGGCAACCAAGGCACCCGTTGTTGTTTGCCCTGCGATGAACGTCAACATGTACAACAGTCCGTCGTTCAAGCAAAATTTGGCAACTCTTGTAAGCCGTGGCGTTCACGTCGTAAATGCCGAAAGCGGTTTTTTGGCGTGCGGTGACGTTGGCGAAGGCAGGCTTGCCGAACCGAATGAAATTGTGGACTACTGTACAAACCTTTTGTCCCCCAAGTACGATTTGCAAGGCAAAACCATATTGGTAACTTGCGGCGCAACCTTGGAAAAATTGGACGACGCGCGTTTTATCAGTAACTTTTCCAGCGGAAAAATGGGCGCGGCGATAATAGAGCAAGCATTGAACCGCGGCGCAAACGTCAAAGCGGTGGTCGCTCGCGTTTCCGTTCCTATCGATTCTCGCGCGGAAATAACTTCGGTGCAAACAACCGCCGAAATGCTGGATGCGGTTTTGTCGTTGGAGCCGACTTGCGACGCATTTGTAATGGCAGGCGCCCCCTGCGACTATCGACCGGAAACTTTTTCCGAAAGTAAAATTAAAAGTGCGGATTTGACGATAAAATTTGTCAAAAATCCCGATATTGCCGCCACGCTCGGCAAAATTAAAGGCAGTAAGTTTTTGTGCGTTTTTTCGGCAGAAACCGACCACGGAGTGGAAAACGCCACAGCAAAACTTACAAAAAAGAACGCCGATTTGGCTGTTTTGAACGACGTTAAACACAACAACGTGTTCGGTAGCGACACAAATACCGTCACGTTTATAGGCAAGGACGGCACCGTTGTCAATCAGCCCACGTTGGATAAACATGCGGTTGCCGATTTGATTTTGGACAGGATTGTCGGCAAATGATTTATTCCGTAATTGTAGACGTTTCCGTTTCGGAAGTTGACAGAATTTTTGATTATAGCGGTAGCGGCTATTCGGTTGGTAGTCGCGTTTTGGTCAACTTCGGAGGAAGACGGACGGAAGGCTTTATAG
>CAKRAM010000068.1 GCA_934294965.1 uncultured Clostridia bacterium | reverse complement strand
ATGTGGATTCGGTAACCGACGTTTTGTCCTTCCCCACAATCGACGCGGGACGAAAAGTTATCGACGTAAACGATTTTCAAGCCGACGTCAATCCGGAAACGGGCTTACTCAACTTGGGCGACATCGTCATTTGCATGCAACGTGCTCGTGAGCAGGCGGAATCCTACTGGCATAGCCTAAAAAGAGAAATTGCCTTTTTGTCGCTGCACGGAATGTTGCATTTGCTCGGCTACGACCATATGAACGAGCAAGACGAACAGCAAATGTTCTCTCTCCAAACGGTAATTTTGGAAGAAGTAAAAATCACAAGGAACTGATATGAGAAAAACAGGTTTCATAGCAATAGTCGGCTTGGCAAACGCAGGCAAATCTACGCTGCTCAATGCGCTTATCAAACAAAAAGTATCCATCGTTTCACCCAAGCCGCAAACTACGCGTGATTCCATAATGGGCATTTGGACGGACGACGACAGTCAAATCGTTTTTGTGGATACCCCGGGATTTTTGCAAAGCAAAAACGCACTGGGCGACTACATGCTCAAAAGCATAGATAACGCCGTCGAGGACGTGGACTGCATACTGGTTGTAATAGACGGACACGAACCGATAGGGGAAAAGCAACTTTCTCAACTTAAAAAGTACCTTAATCACGGCATTCCCGTGGTTGCAGTCATCACAAAAATAGATATCACCCAGCCCGAACGCCTCATGCCGGAGCTAGCCAAACTTAACCAAGTGGAAGGCATTGCGGAAGTCTACTGTGTTTCGGCTCGCCGTAACAAGGGCGTTGACGAACTTAAACAGGCGCTTAAAAAGTATCTTGGCGGCACGGAGTTGTACTTCGAGGAGGACGACGTAACCGACAAAAGCCAACGCTATTTGGTGTGCGAAATTATCCGTGAAAAGGTGCTTATCGCTTGCGAAAAGGAAATTCCTCACGGAATCGGCGTTGCGGTCAACAAAATGAGCTTTGAAAACGGCGGTTGGGATATCGACGCCACGATTATGGTGGAAAAAACCTCCCACAAGCCGATAATTTTGGGTAAGCACGGCGAAATGATAAAGTCGCTTGGCATTCACGCAAGGGAAAGCATCGAAAAAATGCTGGATGCACCCGTTTATCTCACGTTGTGGGTAAAGGTCAAGGAAGATTGGCGCAACAATCCTAGCGTGCTTAACGAACTTGGCTACACAAATCGCAAGTAGAGTGTAGTTTGTGCAAAGATAATTTATTGGTTTTCGGCAAAATTTTTCATTGTATATTTGCTGCACAAACTGCCGTTCTACACTTTAAGTTATCTGGCAACGAAGTTAAAAATTCATGTTGGCAAATTTTTAACTCCCTGTATTATATAGGCTATTCTAACGCACACTATAACAAAAGCATTTGCGAAAGTTACAGGGGGCGTTGTATGAAAAAGACGGTTTGGCAACTATTCGAGCAAACGGGCAATCCCGCTTACTACGCGCTGTACAAGGAACTTTGTAAGGATGGACGTAACCACACAAGCGATTGCGCTTCGGAACACGGACGTAAACGAAAACGATAAACTCATTTTGCTGTATTCCTTGGAGTACGGCAAAATTACCGTTCACGCCAAAGGAATACGCAAGTCAACCGCAAAATTGAAGTTTTGCGCCGATCAGTTTTGCTTCGGCAACTACGAGTTGGCAAAAAACGGCGACCGTTTTACGCTCAAAACCTGCGACCAAAAGGAAAGTTTCTTTTGCTTAAGGGAGGACGTAGTGCGGTACTACGCCGCATGCCTCATTGCCGAGTGCGTCATCGTCGGCACTGCGGACGGGCAAAGCGAACCGCAAGTGTTTGTGGAAATGCTTCGCGCAATGCAAAGTTTGGCAAACGAAGCCGAACCCTTGTTGGTCGCGTTGCGTTTTATCGTTGCGTTTTTCCGCTTGGAAGGCAGTGCGCTCAACTGGAACGAGTGTTCGTCTTGCGGAAACAAACCGCAAAAAGTGTTTTTCGACGGCTATCGCGGTGCAACCGTGTGCCAAAATTGTCGTTCGGCGGAAAGCAATCCCGTGCCGTCCAATGCTGTTGCCGTATGCAAAATGGTGGACGGTTTACCCTACGAAAAACTTAAAAACGTTTCGGCAACCGGCGAAACTCTCAAAGACGCGCTCACCGTTTGCGGCAAACGTTTTGCCTGTGTTTTCGGCAATCTTCGCACCGTCTCGGAACTGATAAAGTTGGCTTAACGGTTTTGTAAAAGCCGTTTTGGTCAACAAAATGCTCATATTTCCACAAAAATCATATCGCAACATTGCTCGACTTTCGGTCGGGCTTTTTTGTTGCAAAAATCACTCCTTTTCGTCAATTTTTGCGCTCCTATGCCGTTTGTCCTTTGGGAGTATTAACTACAACAAGAAAATTTTTTGCGATTGGTTTGGCTAAAAAGTTACAAACGTTTGATATATTTTCAAGCGAGTAGGTATCACACGGAAGTTTAACACAACAAAATAACACATTTGGCGCACAAACAGTTAGTGATAAAGAACGGAATGGCTACCGTTATGCGATTCAAGTTAAAAATATTTCAAGGCTTAAAAATTTTACGAGTATTCGTAACCGTTGTATCGTAAATTTTTAACCTATTCAAATCTCGTTGTATCTGGGATTGTCACGGAGGGAAAATGGCACGGAAAATCGTTATTACAAGCGGGAAAGGCGGCGCAGGCAAAACAACCGTGTGCGCAAATTTGGGCATTGCGCTGGCAAAAAACGCACAGCGTGTGCTGCTTATGGATTTGGACTTGGGACTTAACAATTTGGACGTGGTAATGCGGGTGGAAAACAAGGCGGTGTACGACTTAATCGACGCCGTGGAAGGGCGTTGCCGTCCCGGGCAGGCACTTATTCAGGACGAAAACGAGCCGACGCTGTATGTTATGCCCAGCAATCACCACGCCAAACATCCGGTCACGCCGGACGCCGTATCGCGCGTAACCAACAGACTGTCGGACAGTTTCAACTACATTCTCATCGATTGCCCCGCAGGCATCGACGGCGGTTTCAGAAGGGCTGTCGGTTGCGCCGACGAGGCGATAGTGGTAGTAACGCCTCACGCCTCGGGCATAAAGGACGCACAAAAAACCATCGAAAAACTGCAAGGCAACGTCAATTCCGTCAACGTTGTCATCAATCGCGTTCGCGGAGATTTGATTGCCGGCGGCGAAATGCTTTCGGTATTCGAGGTGTTTTCCCTTTTAGGTAACAATTCTTTGGGAGTTATTCCGGAGAGTGACGACATCAACTGCAACGCGCGTTTGTACGCCGGAAACGAAGCCTTCGATTTGCTCGCCAAAAATTTGCAAAGCGGCAGGACGGATATATACGACTGCGTAACCCGTTTCAAGGGTTTGTTCGGCAAAATTCGCCGAAAGTTGAAGCGAAATTGACGCGCTTATAGCCTTTGTCGGTAATATTTGCGCTTTTATGGTCATAAAGTATGGCAAGCTACACGGAGGTAAACCTATGAACGACGAACAAAATCAAAACGTAGCCGTCGCCGAAGAATGTGATTGGCTGGACGTAAGTTACAGCGAGCGTAACTACGTGGACGAAGAAACTCAACCCCAAAAGCAAACCAAAAACAACTTCAAACTGCCCAAAGTATTCAAAATTGCCGCCATCGCAATTTTGTGCGTGGCAGCCTTTGCCGCATTGCTGTTTATCGACGGCGACTTCGGCACGGAAGTTTTCAAAACCGCCAAAACCGTCTATTCTTCCTCGGCGGTTGATTTTGCACCCAAACAAAACGTATCTCAACGCAAAGTAGAAATCCCTTGCAACGTTCAACTTAAAACGGTGGAGGGCGGTGTTGCAACGTTCGGCGGAGGCAAGGTTGCGCTTTGCTTTGCCGATGGCATCGTAACCGACGTCACCGAAAACGAAGTTGTTGTAAAATTGGACGAACAAACGTCGGTCAAATACCAAAAACTTACCAAAGTGTTTGTAAACGTCGGCGACGAGGTCAAGGCAAACGCCCTTTTGGGCAAGTACGACGCCGATTTCACCGTCAGCGTTCTAAACGACGGCTCGGTCGTGGCCGAAGTGGTCGGCAGTTCCGTCGAACTTACATGGAACGTCTGAAATTAAAAACCGATACGGGCTTTTGGCTGTTCATCGTGGCGGCGATACTCCTAAAACGGGGGTATTTTGCCGCCACGTATACTTTGGCGGTGCTGCTACACGAACTTTCGCATTATTTTGTTGCAAGCAAGTTGTTCTATCACTGCACCGAGGTGAGGTTGGGCATTTTCGGTGCGGTGCTTTATGGCGATTTTGAAAACGTCACCCCGCCCGCTCGGGCAAAAATAGCAATTGCAGGTCCGGCGTGTAACGTGATTTTGTGTCTAATTTGTTTGGCACTCTGGTGGATTTTCCCCGACGCGTACGTTTTTACCGAGGACTTGTTTTCGGCAAACGCGGCAATGGCTGCGGTAAACCTGCTTCCCTGCTATCCGTTGGACGGCGGACGAATTTTAACCGCCGTGTTGGAAAAAAAACTACCGCGCAAACGCTGCTTGCAAATCACAAAACAACTAACGGTGGTGCTGTCGCTTGCGATTTTTGCATTTTTTGTGATTGCTTGGTGCTTTGGAACGATGCTCCTGTCGGTCGGCTCGTTTGCCGCCTGCTTGTTTTTGGGCATTTTGGACAAAAGCGGCGGCGAATGTTACGTAAAAAGTTCGCTTGCGGTGCAAAAACGCCGTTTGGTAAAAATCGGTATGGAAAAGAAAACGCTTGTGTTCGATCAAAACGCCCTGCTTGGCGACGTGGAAAAGCGCATGCAGGGCAACTACCTGTACTGTTTGGAGTGCGTGGACGACGATATGCAGGTCGTCTTTCGTTTGTCCGTCGCCGAGTTGGAACACGCCGTCGTAACGGGCAATCCGTCGGATAGGCTTTTTGAACTTAAAGTCAACCGCTAGGGATTCCGTTACTTATCGTTGACTATTTAGTAATAAACGTTTTTTTTGCGTGTTAAACTACTCACAGTGCTTCGGTTTCAGTCCACGGGAAACGCACCCGTTTTTGCTCCGTTGAATCGCTTGTTGAACAAACAAAACAGGGAAACGCCAAACAGGACCGTTGCCCAAATCAGCGTGTAGATCGGCATAAATGATAATAGCGACGTCGCTCCCAAATACAGTGCGCCTGTCAAGTACCAACCGAATCGTTTTTTGTTAAAGGCGTATCGGGCAATTATTTTCGGCTTTTTTTGTTTAACTTCGGACAAAATCAATTTGTCGCTGGTCTTGGCAAGGTAATATGCTTCGTCGCAGCCGATAAACGTTGTAGGCAGTTGTCCGTCGCAGGTTTTCACGTCCTCAAACGAAGCCGCCTGACCAAAAACGTACAGTTTTTTGCAATCGTTTCGTTTTGCGGCAACAACCGCTCCGATCAGGTTGTTTTTCGGCACCGACGGCAAGTAGCATAGGTGCACGAAACTTTTTTCTTCGTTTTTTTCTATTATAAGGTTGTCAAAATCCACTGTTTCCGTTTTGTACCCAAAGTAGCGGAAAATCTCGGCAAAGTAGTCGGCGTTGTTCGTGCCGAACTCCAAAGCCGTCACAAATTGCGCCGTTTGTTTGATTGCTTTATCGGCTTTGCGTTTGTTGTTTTGGCTTTGTATAGTTGCGTAGTATATCAAAACTGCAAAGCAAACGGCAATTATCGACGCGCAAAATAGCGAAACGTCGTTTTGTTTGGTGATTCGTCTAATCCAACCCAAACTCAGTACAAAAGCAGCGGTTGCACAAATCAATGTTGAAATTATCTTTTTCATAGGGCAATTATTGACACTTTTGGGCAATTCTATTTGTCAATTTGCACAAAATATAGTAAAATAGCGTTATGAGAATCGGAATTTTCGGCGGAACTTTCAATCCTCCGCACAATACCCACGTTTTGATAGCCGAACAGGCAAAAAAGCAGTTGAAATTGGACAAATTGCTTGTTTTCCCATGTGGCGATCCTCCGCATAAGCACAGCGACGTTGGCAAGCGCGTTCGTTTCAAAATGGCGCAACTGGCGTTTGAAAATATCGGCGAAGTGTGCGATTACGAAGTCAACAAGCCCGGCAAAAGTTATTCTTCTGAAACGGTAGAGTACGTTGCCGAACGCTATCCCGATGCCGAATTGTTTTTGATTATCGGCGGCGACAGTTTTTACGAGTTCGACACTTGGCACTTGCCAAAGCAAATAGCGCAGCAGGCAACCATTGCCGTCGTGGCGCGCGGAAAACTCATTCCCGAAGCGGACGTTGACGATTTTTGCCGCCGTTTTCAAGCCAAAGTCGTGCAAATTTTAACCGAGCCTAACGGCGTCAGTTCGTCGGAAATTCGCTTGAGCTACGCATTCGGAATTGAGCAAAGTCAACTTGTTCCGCAAAAAGTGGACGAGTACATTAGGCACACAGGCTTGTATGCCGAGTATTTGCCGTTTGTTGAAAAACTAAAAACAATGCTCGCACCGAAGCGTTTTTCCCACACATTTTACGTTGCAAAACGCGGTTTGGAACTATGCAAAGGAAAGGACGAACGCCGCGTGTTTTTGGCTTGCCTTCTTCACGATTGCGCCAAGTATATTCCCGCGGAGGACTACGCAAAGTACGGCTTCACGCGCCCTGCCGATATGCCCGAACCCGTTGTGCATGCGTTTTTGGGAGCGATTGTCGCGCAAAAGGAATTCGGCATAACCGACCAAAAAGTTTTGCGAGCAATAAAGTATCACTGCACGGCAAAGGCAAAAATGTCTTGGCTGGCAAAAATCGTCTACGTTGCGGATAAAACCGAAGAAACTCGCCCGTATCCGACAGAGCATCTTCTTTGCGGAACTTTAGACGAAAATTTTGTGGCATGCCTAGTGGAAGCCAACCAATATTGCTTGACAACTCACGGCGACACAATGTATTATCTAACTCGTCAGGCACTGGATTATTATTCCAAAAAATAGTGTGTCTTTCGCTCGCAGTCGCATCGCATTTTTTTGCGGAGCATAGAGGCGAACGGGCAACACGCACTGAAGCATATATTGATACAAACAAACAGTATCGGGAGAACCTATGAAAAACCAAAACGAAAACGTTTCCAATCAAAAAGTACAACTCATCTGCAAAGCGCTGTCGGATAAATTTGCAACCGACATCAAAATCGTTTCCATCGCGGGAATGTCGGATTTGGCAGACTACTTTGTAATTTGTTCGGGCAAAAGCGCCAGCCAAGTCAAGGCAATTTTCGACCATATGGAAGAAGAAGCGGAAAAGGCCGGCTATTTTGCTTTGCGCAAAGAAGGCATGACCGAAGGTCGCTGGATTGCCGCCGACTACGGCGACGTGATAGTGCATATTTTCCACAAGGACACGCGAGAAGTGTACGGCTTGGATGCACTTTGGAACAACGGCACAAACGTCGCAACCTACGAGGAATAATCGCTTTGTAGGTTTTGACAAAGCCACGAGCCGCTTGTCGCAAATGCGGAATAATCAAAAATTGTCGGCATCGTCGTCAATCATATACGGTCGGTAGTAGAGCACCCGACCCACAAAAAAACTACAAGGAGAGCGAACCGTTGCCCTTACGTTCGCACAAACAATTGAAAAACGCAACAAAAATAATTGCAATGAATGCCGCCGTCGCCGCGCTTTACGTTGTTTTCACAATGCCGTTCGGCACGTTGGCAATCAATCCTTACGTTCAAATTCGTCCTGCGGAAGCGCTCACAATTTTGCCCGCGCTTATGCCTTGGTCGATTGTCGGCTTAACAGTCGGTTGCGCCGTTTCCAACATCATTTCCACGTTTGGAATTTTGGACGTGCTGCTCGGCTCAACCATAACGCTTATAGCAGGCTTGCTAACCGCGTTCGTGTTCAAAAAGTTCTATCTTGCGCCCATTCCGCCGGTAGTGCTTAACGCATTGCTTCTTCCGGTCGTGTGGCTGCTTGCCGCCCCGGAAGGCGTAACCTGGAGCGTGTATTTGTTGGAGGTGCTGGGCTTGCTCGTTTCCCAAAGCGTTGTTTGTTTCGGCTTGGGCATTCCGTTGTATTTTGCAACACGGAAGCACCTTTTGCCGTTGCTTAACAGGTAGGCGGCAAACGATAGTCGCACGGCAAAAACCGCTTGAAAGTTTTGCCGCAAGTTAGCAACGATATTTATCGGCGGACTATTGTTCGCCAATCAACATTATATAAACACAAAAATTCATATTTGCAGGCGCATGTTTGCAAAATCGGGAGGTACTTATGACGTACAAAACACAAGGAGTGTGTAGCAGACAAATAGATTTTGACGTGGTGGACGGCAAACTTCACAACGTACGTTACGTCGGCGGATGCAACGGCAATTTGCAAGGCGTGGGCGCATTGGTGGAAGGCATGGACGTTCACGAAGCAATCTCTCGCCTAAAAGGCATAAGATGCGGCGCAAAATCCACATCTTGTCCGGATCAACTTGCTCAAGCTCTCACGGAATACCTTGCCAATAACTAACACAATCAAAGCGTGCGAGCAACGTTGCTTGCGCGTTTTTTTTGTACAATTTGTCGGCGCAGGGTAAGCGGATATGTTTTTCTTCAATTTATTTTTTGCATTGGTTTTCTTCCGTTCGGAAATTTGCGCAGCAAACGGTTTTGAGCATATCGTGGGAAAAGTGTGCGGTTGCTACAAGAAAATCTTTTGTACGATAATATTATTTTATGTTTCGTTCAAAAGTTTTTCTAAATGTCCATTTACAAAAAGTGCAAATTATGGTAATATAAGCGTTAGTTATAGTCAGGACGTAATATGACAAAATATCTTGGTTTCAATCAATCGGATTTAGCCTTGGCAGGCGAACTTATCCGCAGCGGCAAACTCGTTGCGTTTCCCACCGAAACGGTCTACGGACTGGGTGCAAACGCATGGGACGTTGCCGCGGTGGAAAGTACCTACGTTGCCAAAGGCAGACCGTCGGACAATCCGCTGATAGTGCATGTGTGGTGCAAGGAGCAAATCTACTCCGTAGCGAGATACGTATCCTCGGATGCCGAAAAAATAATAGATAATCTTATGCCGGGCAGCGTTACCGTGGTGCTTCCCAAACAGTCCACGATAAGTGACAAAATTACAGCCGGCTTCGACACGGTTGCGGTGCGTATGCCGCTGTCCGTTCAAGCAAGGGAGTTTCTTCGCAGCGCAAACGTTCCCGTAACCGCTCCCAGCGCAAACACCAGCGGACGTCCCAGTCCCACAACATGGCAACGCGTTCGGGACGACATGGACGGCAAAATTGCCGCGGTTTTGTGCGGAGAGGATTGCACCGTCGGCATAGAGTCCACCGTGTTGGACTTGTGTCACGACGAACCTCTCATTTTGCGGCCGGGCATCGTAACTCCGGACAAAATTTCCGAGGTACTCGACAAAAGCGTTCGTGTTGTAACCGATCCCAAGGAAAAAGTCAATTCCCCCGGGGTAAGATACAAGCACTATGCGCCCTGCGTTCCCGTCTATCTAAATTTGGACGGCGACACGGCAAAGTTGAGCAAAGCCTACGACAAATTTGTTTCCAACGGGCAAAAACCCGTATTGTTGGTGGAAAATCCGTCGGTTTTCGGCAATCGCAACACATATCCCATCGGCAGCACGGATTTGGAGGTATCCCACAATTTATTTGAAAATTTGCGTATTTTGGAAACAAAGTACGACTGTATAATAGCAAGTTTCACGTCTAAAACGGAGTTTGCTCAAAGCATTCTCAACCGCCTCGTTCGTTCGGCGGGCGGAAAACTTTTGTAGAGGTAATTATGAAAATATCTATGGCGTGCGATCACGGCGGTTTGGAACTTAAAAACGCCCTAAAAGCGCATTTATTAGACAAAGGCTACCAAGTTTGCGACTTCGGCACCTACACAACCGACAGTTGCGACTATCCGGACTACGCAAAACTTGCCGCGCAGGCGGTTAGCACTGGCGAGTGCGATTTCGGCGTAGTCGTATGCACAACGGGCATAGGCGTCAGCATCGTCGCAAACAAAGTCAAGGGAGTAAGGTGCGCACTGTGTCAAAATGTGGACATGGCAACCATGACTCGCAAACACAACAACGCCAATGTGATTGCGTTCGGACAAAAGTACACTTCGGTTGCCGACGCGATAGCCATGACCGACGCGTTTTTAACAACCGAATTTGAAGGCGGTCGTCATCAAAGACGCGTCGACAAGATAGAAAATTTGTAAAGAGGTACTTATGATTGAAGAAGTTGTAAATTCCATTTTGCAAGCGGAAGATGCGGCGAAGGAAAAAATCGCCGATGCCGAAAAGCGCGCAAGCCAAATAGTGTCGTTTGCCGACTTACAGGCGGAAGAAAAACAAAGGGAAGCCTCTTTGGAAATAAAGGCTCACTATAAGAAGGTCATTGCCGACGCGGAAAAAATCGCCGAGGAGCAATCTGCCGAATTGTTGGCTCGCCTAAACGAAGAATCCGACAAAGAAGCGGAAAATTATCGCAAAAACACCCAAAAAGCAGTCAAAATCATTTTGGAGAGTTTGTAATGGCAATTGTAACTATGAAAAGGTTTTCCTTGCTTGCCTTAAAGGCGGACAAGGAAACTATATTCGATGCGGTCATTCGCAGCGGATTGGTTCAGTTGAAGCGCACAGACGACGTTCAACCCACGGTCGAGCCGTGCGACAGTCAGGCATACGAAAAACTTGCCGAAAAGATTGCCGCGTTGGAAAACGCCGTTTCGTACGTTTCCTCGCAGGCAACAAAATTCAATCTTGCCGCAAAAAAGGCAAAAAGCCAAACCATGCAAATTCCCAAGCCGTCTTTTGCTCGTCCGCTGGAAGAAATCACCTACGACGATTTTTTGTCCTTCGGCAAAAACGCTCAAAGCATCGACGAGGAACTGACATTGCTTGCCGAACTTCAAGACAAACTTGCTTCGCTTCAAAGCAAACGGGATCAAATCGTTGCCGAGCATAAGTCAACGTTGCTGTACGAAGGTCTTCCTCACTCGACCGATTGGTACAAAAATACCGAAACGACGTTGGTGCGTTTGTGTGTAGTTCCCGCTTCGGACTTAAAATCGGTGGAGCAAATCGCCGAGGATTACGACGCTTGCGTGGAAAGAATTTGCGGCACGCCCTCTCAATCGGTGTGCGTTGCAGTCGTTCATAAACAAAAAGCGGAGTTTTTCGAAAAAGCCTCGGCATTCGGCTTTGTTAAGAGCAGTTTTACCTGCGACGTCGTTCCCAAACTGAAATTGGAAGCGTTGCTCGGCGAAAAGCAGTCGCTCAACAAGCAAATTGAAAGTGTGCAATCTCAAATTGCCGAACTTGCGCCAAAAATCACCGTTTGGAAAGTCTATGCGGACTATTTGACGCTTTGTCAGCGGAAAATCGCCGCAGGCATGGATATGTTCAAAACCGATTCCACGTTCATAATGGAAGGCTACTATCCCGCCGAGGACGAACAAAATGTGTCCGACGCATTCAAGTCGGTTGCAGATAGGTCAATCGTGTCCTACTACAACATCGGCGAAGACGAATTTGCTCCCACTTTGGTCAAGAGTAACAAATTGGTAAAGCCGTTCGAATCGGTAACCAACATGTACACGCCGCCTTCGTATCACGAAATCGATCCCAACCCCCTGATGTCGATTTTCTACTTCATCATTTTCGGGTTGATGGTGGCGGATATGGGTTACGGATTGTTGCTTTGCTTGGTAGGATTGGGCGCAACGCTGCTCATCAAACAAAAAACGGGCGTTCGCACCATGCTGCAATTGTTCGGCATTTGCGGAGTTTCGGCAATAATCGTCGGCGCGCTGTTCGGAAGTTTCTTCTGTTACACGCTGTTCACACCTATTATTCCCGATCCGGGAACAACGCCGATGGTTATGCTTATCATCAGTTTGGTAATTGGTATTATCCACATTTGCGCAGGTATCGGCTGCAATATCGCCGTCAAAATGAAGCAGGGTAACAAAGTCGCTCCGTGGCTTATGGACTTCCCTTGGATAGTGGTGCTTTTGTCCTTGGTGGTTGCAATTTTCAACCTCATGTTGAACGAAATGAACTATCCCCCGTACGAAGTGCTTCGCCTGCCGGAATCGGTAACCACCGTGGCTTTGTACGTTTGCTTGGGCGCGCTTGCCGTAGCGATTATTTTCGCAGGGCTCGGCACGAAAGGATTTTTGGGTAAAATCAAGAGTTCTTTCGGCGCGGCTTACGGTATTATCAACTACTTTTCCGACGTGATGAGCTACATCAGAGTTTTCGGTTTGATGCTAAGTTCGGCTCTTATGGGACAGGTTATCAACAGACTGGGCGCAATGGTGGCCGGCGGCGGCGGAGTAGGCTACGTGTTTGCAGGCGTGGTGCTTGTGTTCGCTCACGTATTCAATTTGGTTTTGGGGATCATGGGCGTGTACATTCACAACGGAAGATTGCAGTACATCGAGTTTTTCGGCAAGTTCTACACAGGCGACGGCGTGCTGTTCACCCCGTTTGGCAGTCAAAACAAATACGTTTTGCTGACGGATAAAGTCAGTCAAACAAAGTAATTTTCAAAAATAATCGATTTGCCGATTTTTCGGTGCGTCGAACTATTTTATAAAACTAAAAACAACAAAATCGTTTTTCGGAGGAAAACAAAAATGACAGGTTTAACTATCGGTATCATCGGTCTTGCTCTTTGCGCAATCTTGTGCGGCATCGGTTCGGGCTTCGGACTTAAATTCACAACCAGCGCAGCAACGGGCGTTATGTCCGAAGATCCTTCCAAATTCAGCAAAGTTATTCTTATTGCATTGTTGCCGGCAACCCAAGGTATCTACGGCTTCGTAATTGCAATTATGGGTATCAGCAATTTGCCCGCAGCCGGTGCGGATCCCGCATTGCTCGCGCAAGGTTGGAACGTTCTTTTTGCGGCGCTTCCCATGGCATTGGGCGGCTTGGTTTCGGCACTCTTGCAAGGCAAAGCAGCCGCAACCACGATTCTTGCAATAGGCAAGAAGGAAGAAATTTCCGGCAAATCCCTCATATTCCCCGCAATGATCGAGTTCTACGCATTGCTCGGTATGGTTATTTCCATCATGTTGTTGGGCGTAGTTGCCTAATACGGAGAGGCACAAATGAACGGTAAAGAAAACATCATTCAACTCATTTTGAGCGATGCAGAAGCCAAATGCAACGAGATGATTGCATCGGCTGAAGCGCAATCCGAACGCATTTTGCTTGTCGCGGAAGAAAAGTCGGCAGCCGACGCTCGCGAATCGGACGCTCGTGCAAGCGTTCAGGCGGAAGAACTTATTCGTAACAAGCTTGCCGCCACTCGTCTTGCCGCTCGCAAGTACAAACTGAACGTAAAGCAACGGCTCATTTCCGATTGCTACGCGGAAGCCGTCAAAACGCTTGTCGACGCGTCGGACGAAAAACGTTCGGAATTTATAGGCAAGCTCATTTCTCGCTATGCCGAATCTGGCGAAACCGTTCTCGTTTGTCAGCGTGACGCAAAACTCGTCAACCAAAAGTTTTTGGACGCTTTTGGCAAAAATTTGACTGTCGGAAGCCGTCACATAGCGGAGTTCGGCGTCGTTCTCGTCGGCGAAGGCTACGAAAAAGACCTTACTATCGAAAAAATCGTGCAGTATTCGCGCTTGGAAACAGAATCAAAAGTTTCCGCTGCGCTGTTTGGAGAGTAAACTATGGCTACGGGAGATCAAATTTTCGCCAACGGAAGAATTGCCGTCATGTCCACAAAGTTGTGGGGACGCGACAAGTTTAACCGACTTGCCGAAAGCGTTTCCGTTGCCGAGTGCGTGCGAATACTTACCGAAAGCGGTGTGGGCGGAGGCTTGACGATAGCAACCCCCAACGACTACGAGTTGTTGCTCAAAGCCGAAACGGACGAACTGCTTAAACTTTTTGCCGAGTCCTGCTACGACAAACAGGCGCAAAAGTACTTTTTTGCCAAGTTCGACTACGTAAACGCCAAAGTACTTATGAAAAGTAAGTACATGCGCACCGACGGCACTCCGTACTGCTTTGTAGGAGCAACCTACGATCCGCAAAAGTTGCAGGCGGATTTCGTCAATGACAACTATTCGGTTTGCAGTTCGGCAATGGCGTATGCCTGCCGAGAGATCGACGGTCAATTTGCCGACGGCAATCGCAGTCCGCAGGTTATCGACAAAATTTTGGATAACTCCATGTATTGCGACATGCAAGTCGCGTCGATTTGCGGCAAGGGCAAACTGCTCAAAAAGTTGTTCGCTTGGGAAGTGGACACTCGCAATCTTATGCTTATTTTCCGCGCCAAAAAAGCGGGACTAAGCCAAGAAGCGTTCGAGGAAAACGTCATTCGTCGCGGAACAATCTCGGCAAAAGTCCTTTCGTCGCTCTACGACGGAGCAAATGCCGAAGTCTTGTCGGAAGTTTACCGCAAGTTCTATTCGCTTTGTAATAACGTCGATAGCCTCGTAGAGGCGGAAAAGGCGGCAAAACGCGGCAGGGACGAAATCGTTCGCGCCTATGCGGACGCGCTCACTTTACAGCCGCTTGCGGACTACTTCTACAAAAAGTGCGACGAAATAGACAACATTCGTTATATCGTCATCGCAGTCAAAAACGGGCTGGATGCGGATAAAATTAAGGAAAATATAAAGTAATGACAAACAAAATCGCGGTTATCGGAGATAAAGATACGGTGCTTGCGTTCAAAGCCGTCGGCGTGGACGTGTTCGATGCAACAACGGCGGAGCAGGCGCAAACGCTGCTGAAAAAACTCTCGCAGGACAGTTATGCGGTGGTTTTTCTTGCGGAAAATCTTGCCGAATTGATTCCCGAAACTCTTGCCAAAGCCAAAACACGCGCATATCCGGCAATCATTCCCATTGCAACCGGCACGGAAAGTTCCGGTTTCGGAATGAGAGGAATAAAGAGCGACGTGGAAAAAGCAATCGGCGTAGACATCATTTTTAACAAAGAGGAAAAATAATGGTTGGAAGAATTATCAAGGTCAGCGGACCGCTGATCGTTGCGGAAAATCTTGCCGACGTCGAAATGTACGACGTTGTAAAGGTTTCGGATAAAAAGCTTATCGGCGAAGTTATCGAGCTGCGCGGCGACAAAGCCAGCGTGCAGGTCTACGAGGAAACCGGCGGACTTAAAGTGGGCGACGAAGTCGTTTCCACGGGCGCACCCCTTTCGGTTGAACTTGCTCCGGGGCTTATCGAGGGCATTTTCGACGGTATTCAACGTCCGCTTAACGTGTTGATGGAAAAATCCGGCAACCGTATAGGCAGAGGTATCGAAGTCAATTCTCTCGATCGTTTGCGCAAATGGCATTTTGTGCCGGTGGCAAAATCCGGTGATAGCGTAATGCCCGGCGACGTTTTGGGTACCGTGCAGGAAACGTCCGTCGTTCTGCACAAAATCATGGTGCCTTACGGCGTTCAAGGCGTTGTTACGTCGGTTGCCGAAGAAGGCGACTACACAATCGAACAAACAATTGCAACCATTGGCGACAAAAACGTTTCCATGTTGCAAAAGTGGCCCGTTCGTAAAGGTCGTCCGTATAAGTCCAAAATGGCTCCTGATTTGCCAATGGTAACAGGTCAACGCGTAATCGACACGTTGTTCCCCATAGCAAAAGGCGGCGTGGCTGCCGTTCCCGGTCCTTTCGGAAGCGGCAAAACGGTAGTGCAGCACCAACTTGCAAAGTGGGCTGATGCCGACATCATCGTTTACGTAGGTTGCGGCGAACGCGGCAACGAAATGACCGACGTTTTGAGGGAATTTCCCGAACTTAAAGATCCAAAATCGGGCGAACCGCTCATGAAGCGTACCGTGCTTATAGCCAACACTTCGGATATGCCGGTTGCCGCTCGTGAAGCAAGTATCTACACAGGTATAACCATTGCGGAATACTTCCGCGATATGGGCTACACCGTGGCAATCATGGCGGATAGCACATCTCGTTGGGCGGAAGCACTTCGCGAAATGTCCGGTCGTTTGGAAGAAATGCCGGGTGAAGAAGGCTATCCCGCGTATTTGTCCAGCCGTCTTGCGGAGTTCTACGAAAGAGCCGGCATAGTAAAGGTTTTGGGCAGCAACGATAATATCGGCGCAATTTCGGCAATAGGAGCCGTTTCTCCTCCGGGCGGCGACCTTTCCGAGCCCGTATCGCAGGCAACGTTGCGTATCGTAAAAGTATTTTGGGGTTTGTCGGCAAGTTTGGCATACAAACGCCACTTCCCCGCAATCGATTGGCTTACCAGTTATTCGCTTTATGACGACAAATTGGAAGATTGGTACGCCGAAAACGTCGCTTCGGACTTCAATCAACTCAAATCCGAACTTCGTTTCGTCTTGCAGGAAGAAAGTCAACTTAACGAAATCGTCCGTTTGGTAGGTATGGACGCACTGGGCGCAAAGGACCGTTTGACTATGGAAACGGCAAAGTCCATTCGCGAAGACTACCTGCACCAAAACGCCTTCCACGAAGTGGATACCTACACGTCCTTGGAAAAGCAACACAAGATGATGAAACTCATTTTGGGATTCTATCACGAGGCTACCGCCGCGCTGGATTCCGACGTGGAACTAAAAGACCTGCTTGCTTTGCCCGTTCGCGAACAAATCGGTCGTGCAAAGTACGTTCCTGAAAACGAATTGTTCAAGTTGGACGAAATTCAACGCACTCTCAAAAAAGAAATTTCGGCTCTCGTAAATAAAGGAGAAGCAAATGTTTAAGGAATATAAAACCATTCGAGAAGTTGTCGGACCTTTGATGCTTGTGGACCACGTCGAGGGCGTTGCCTACAACGAACTTGTGGAAATCACGCAGGAAAATGGCGAAACCCGCAAGGGCAAAGTGTGGGAAGTCAACGGCGATCGCGCATTGGTGCAGTTGTTCGAAGGCACACAAGGACTGAAAATTGCCACATCCAAGGCGCGCTTCTTGGGCAGAAGTTTGGAACTTGCCGTTTCCGAAGATATGCTCGGCAGAGTATTCAACGGTATGGGCGAACCCATCGACGGCGGCGCGCCGATCATTGCCGACGAGCGTTTGGATATCAACGGTCAACCCATCAATCCCTACGCGCGCGATTATCCCAACGAATTTATTCAAACGGGAATTTCGGCAATCGACGGACTTAACACTCTCGTTCGCGGACAAAAACTTCCCGTATTTTCCGCAAGCGGACTTCCTCACGCGCAACTTGCCGCACAAATCGCTCGTCAAGCCAAAGTTTTGGGCGACGACGAAAAGTTTGCGGTAGTGTTCGGCGCAATGGGTATCACTTACGAAGAAGCCGACTACTTTATAAAGGACTTCAACAAAACCGGCGCAATCGAACGTACGGTTATGTTCATCAACCTTGCAAACGATCCGGCAATCGAACGTATTTCCACTCCGCGTATGGCTTTGACCGCCGCAGAGTATTTGGCGTTCGAAAAGGGCATGCAAGTGCTTGTAATTCTTACGGACATCACAAACTATGCAGAAGCGCTTCGCGAAACTTCGGCAGCAAGAAAGGAAGTTCCCGGTCGTAGAGGTTACCCCGGATACATGTACACGGACTTGGCATCGCTCTACGAGCGCGCAGGACGTATTCACGGTAACAGCGGCAGTATAACGCAAATTCCCATTTTGTCCATGCCGGAAGACGACAAAACGCACCCGATTCCAGACCTTACCGGATATATTACCGAAGGGCAAATCATTTTGTCGCGCGATTTGTACAAGCGTGGCTACAATCCTCCCATCGACGTTCTTCCCAGCCTGTCCCGTTTGAAGGACAAGGGCATAGGCAAAGGCAAAACCCGCGCCGACCACGCAGGCACGATGAACCAATTGTTCTCGGCATACGCGCAAGGTAAGGAAGCAAAAGAACTTTCGGCAATTTTGGGCGAAGCCGCCTTGTCGGACGTAGACAAACTGTATGCAAAATTTGCCGTAGAGTTCGAAAAGCAGTACATCGCTCAAGGTTTCAATACCAACAGAACGATAGAGGAAACTTTGGATTTAGGCTGGAAGTTGCTCGGAATTTTGCCTCGCAGCGAACTTAAACGTATTTCCGACGAAATGTTGGACGAATATTACAAACCTTACGAGGAATAAGTATGGCAGTTATGAGCGTGAACCCCACGCGTATGGAGATGAAGCGCCTTCAATCAAGGCTCAAAACGGCTACGCGCGGTCACAAATTGCTAAAAGATAAAACCGACGAGATGATTCGTCGCTTCATTTCGGTTGCGGAGGAAAACAAACGTCTTCGTGCCGAAACGGAAAAGGAACTTGCCGAAGCATTGGCAAGTTTCACTTCCGCGCGCGCAAGCGACGATTCACGCGTGGTGGAAGAGGCGGTTTTGATGCCGTCCACTGCCGTGCGCCTAAATTGTGGCAAACGCAAGATGATGGGCATCGACGTTCCGCAAATCGAAATCGAGGAGCAAAAAGCAGGTGACCTGTATCCGTACAGTTTTCTGTCGGGAACCGAGCGCTTGGACGGAGCGTTGCGCGGACTTAACGCCGTGTTGTACAAACTCATCAAACTTGCCGAAACGGAAAAAACCTGCAACATGCTTGCCGACGAAATCGAAAAGAACAAACGTCGCGTAAACGCGTTGGAAAACATAATGATTCCGCAACTTGCCGAAACCATCAAGTACATCAAAATGAAGTTGGACGAAAGCGAACGTTCGGCAACGGTGCGTTTGATGAAAGTCAAAGATATGATCAATAGCTAGTGTCGGTTGAAAAATTCGACGACGGATTGTTTTGCTATTCATTGCTGTCGACATGCGCGCACGCGTATTTTAGATAAGGGTACGCATTCTAAAATATTAAAAAGTTTACTGCCGAAAGTGACGTCATTTTGCCGCTTTCGGTTTTTGTTTGTCAAGCGCAATTTGCATTTATTTTTTAGCAAAACATTGCATTTTCGCCCAAATCCGCAGTTCAAAATCGCGTTTGTTTTTGCATTTTCCGCATTTATTCATATTTTTGTCGAAACGTCGCCGCCGAAAAGTAATTTTCCCAACAATTGCTTGTATTGTTGCATATCATTGACAAATTGCGCCAAATTTGGTAATATTTCGATATGAAATGTGATCTTCACGTCCATTCGAATTTTTCCGACGGAATTTTTACTCCGCAAAAACTTATCGATATGGCAAAGCAAAAAAGATTAGACTGCATAGCGATTACCGACCACGACACTTTTGACGGAGTTAAAGTGGCGGCGGAGTACGCAAAGCAGGTCGGCATGGGCTATATTGTCGGTGCGGAACTCTCCTGCATGGGCGATAGGGAAGTGCATTTGCTTGCGTATAACGTCAACATGGACGATCCGTCTTTCGATTCGGAATTGGCAAAAATTGTAGGACTACGGCAGCAACGCAACGCTTTGCTTGTGGAAAAACTTCATCAGTACGGTGTCGACATAGACCTAGGCAGCCTAAAAAGTCACGGCACAATCGGCAGAGGCGTCATTGCAAGGGAAATGGTGCGTTTGGGCTACTGCAAGGACGTTCCGGAAGTTTTCGACAAGTACTTGGGCGTGAACAAGTGTTGCTACGTCAAGTCGGAACGGCTTTCTCCCGTGGACGGCATACGTTTTGCCCTGCGTTTCGGCGGCATTCCCGTATTGGCTCACCCCAAGCAACTTCGGCTGGACTTTTCGGAATTTGAAAAATTTCTTCGTCCGCTTGTTTTGGCAGGCTTGGGCGGCATAGAAGCACAATATTTTACACATAATAACGACGAGCGAAAGTTCTACACAAAAATGGCAAAAAAATACAAGCTTATCGTAACGGGCGGTAGCGACTTTCACGACTACACGCACGGTGTCGTGCTGGGAACACAAAGTTTTTCGCCGTCCGCTTACACTCGTAAAATATTGGGGATATGAAAAAACTATCGATATTATTTGTTCTCTTTGCGCTCGCTTTTGCGGGCGTTTTTGTTTTTGGTCAAACGGCTTGGGCAAACGTTGCGCCTTGGAACGTCAACGTGCAAGTTTATCACGACGGCGTTGTTGTGTCGTACAATTTGTCCGAGCGTATTTTGCCGCAAGACGACGCCGATTCCCACGCTTACTACGGTTCGGCAAAAATCAAAGCCGTGCGGTGCAGGCAACTGCTGGAACTCGGACTGCCGCAAGATGCCGTTTTCGAGTACCTTTTGCCTGGGTTTTCCGATATCATAAAAACATTCGATTTTGTCTGCGTACAAAAGGTCGATTCCACCGTAACTTTCGGCAAAAAGGGGTTTACCTACACGGAGGGCGTCGACGGCAAGGAGGTGGACAAATCCGCCTTGTTTTACGCAATGATAAACGCTTCCGGCGGGCAAAAAATAGCCTTGCCTATTGCCACTCACAAGTCCGTTACGGTAAGCGAACTTAAACGCAACACGGCGATAAAAGGCAAGTTTACCACTTCGTTTGCTTCCAGCGGGCAAAACCGTCGGCACAACGTAAAAAGGGCGGCAGACAGCCTAAACGGCATAACCGTGCAGCCCGGCGAGCAGTTTTCCTTCAATCAAGTCGTAGGCGAGCGAACCGTGGAAAACGGCTACAAAACAGCCAAAGTGATTTCCGACGGGTTCTATACCGACGGCGTCGGCGGTGGCGTTTGTCAAGTGTCAACCACGCTGTACAACGCCTTGTTACTTGCGGACGTTATCCCCAAGTGCCACGCTCACAGCCTTGTTCCGTCCTACGTAATGGCAGGCTTCGACGCAATGGTCAGTTACGGCAGTGCGGATATGACTTTTCAAAACACAACCGATTTTCCGCTGTACATCTCGGCAAGCGCGGAAGAAGGCAAACTGACTTTTTGCGTCTACGGGCAGCCAAATCGCTATCAAATCAAACGGGAAAACAACGAAGTTCGTCAGCCATTTTCCGTGACGGAAATCGTTGACGAAAAAAAGTTCCCGGATTTGGTCTATACCGACCAAATTGCCGTGGTGCGAGGCGGCAGCGACGGTGTAAAATCCACGTCGTATTTGGCGTACTACGATGGCGAAAAACTTGTTTGCCGAAAGAAAATCCGAACGGACAATTACAAAAAAGTGGACAAAATCATAGCGCGCGGCGCAACTTTGCGGTAAGCAGGTTGTGCCGTTTTGTTTAACTGCGCAAAATATGGCACTTTTTTGCCGCTAATTCCGCCCAAAATAATTGATTTATGCGGCAAATAATAGTATAATCTAAAAGTATAAGTATGTATCGGCGAGGTTTACGCTTTCGCTTTGCACAGGAGATAACACGATGCCTACAATTCCGGAAACGAAATCAACAACGTTTATAACCCTTCCCAACAGCGTGGAGGCGGAACAAAACGTTTTGGGTTGCATAATGAAGGATCAACTTCGGCAGTTGGATATCATTGCCCAACTAAAACCGGACGATTTCTATCAACCCAATAATCGCATCATTTTCGAGGCAATGAGCAACATTTCGCGCCAAACGCACAAAGTCGGGGACGAAAG
>CAKRAM010000067.1 GCA_934294965.1 uncultured Clostridia bacterium | reverse complement strand
CTGCCAACGTGCGCAAAAATGTTGTTTTTCCGCAACCCGATTTGCCCATTATCACGGTAAAAGATTTGTCCGGAATGTCGGCTTCAAGGTTGTAAAGGGCGGCGGTTGCTATTTTCTTTTTATTGTCCACAAAATATTTGCACAGGTTATGCGTTATTATCCGAGGCATCGTAGTTCAGTCCTTTTCTATAAATTTGCGGAAAGTGTTCTTTGTTTACGAATTTATCCAGCACTATGTCGCAACAAAGCAAGTTTGCAATAAGTTGCGCAGGCATAACAACAATAGGAAGCAGCACCAAAAACGCAACAAAGGTGTATTTGTTGTCGATAAGCATGAGCAGCCACGGGGCGGCATTGCCGATCAGCAGTCCGAAGGAAACAAGCGGCTGCCTCATCGACAGCAAAAACGCGTTTTTAAGTTTGGCAAGATAGGGAAGTTTGTACACAAGGCTTTGGCAAAGCAATATAGGCGATATTGTGGCAAACAGCACCGTTGCGATTATGGCAATAACAAGTGAAACTTGCGCAAGCGTGCCGTTGTCGAAGTATTGCAACCTAAGACAATATTGTGTTGCCCAATTCAAGCCGCCGCAAATTGCACCCGTGCAGGCAAAAATGCCGCCGTTTTCCTTAATCGATTGCCAAAAGTCGTGCCAAAACAGTATTCCGTCCTGCCAAGTGAGCCTTCTTATCACTCCGCAAAGTCCGGCAATGCCTACTCCCAGCACCGCAAGGCAGGGTATAAGCACAAGGTTTGCCGTGTTCACGGTGGAAAAAATGTTCGAAGCCGCTTGGCTTGCAGTTGTGTAACCGCTATTCAATTCCAAATTGATTTTGTACACTTTAAGGTTGCTTACAATGGTAACGGCAAAACTCGGCAACAAAAACAGCAAGCACAAAACGCCTACGCCTATTATCAGCGAAAGGCGGTTGGCGTACAAATCCCAAAACAAGTTGAACCTATTATTTGGCAATTTGTCCGTCGTATAGTCTTTTTCTGCTTTTTTGTTGAACATATTTTCTCCGTGTGTTTTGTGCTGTCGTTTTGTCGTTTGTCGGCAACCAAGTAAAACGTTTTACCGAAATTGTACTCTCTTTGACGTCAAATGTCAAGATTCGCCTAAAAAATAAGGTAGTTTTATTGCAAAAAAACTGAAATTAAATTGAAAATGGGTATTGACACGGGGTATATGTAGTGGTAAAATTTAGTTACTAAAACGTTTTACTAAATCCTTGGAGTAGGTTTATGAGCAAAATTTTCATTGTCGGAAGCATAAATATGGATTTGTCCGTAAGCACGGACATCGTTCCCGAAGGCGGAATGACAGTAACAGGATACGGTTTTATGACAAATCCGGGCGGAAAAGGCGCCAATCAGGCGGTTGCCGTTGCCAAGTGCGGCGGAAAAGCCGTCATGGTCGGCTGCGTAGGCAATGCTTTCGGCAAAGAACTAATAGACACGCTGTCGGATTACGGGGTGGATGCGTCCTTCGTTGCTTCAAGCCAAAGCGTCAGCAGCGGCATTGCGGTGATAGTGGTCAGCGACGGCGAAAACAGGATTATTCTCGATCGCGGCGCAAATGCGTTTGTAACTCCGCAAATGGCACAGTCCGCTATTGCAGACGCCGAAGCGGGCGACTACTTGGTTGTGCAGTTGGAAATTCCCACCGAAACGGTTGTCGCATCGCTGATTGCGGCAAAACAAAGGGGTATGATCACGGTTCTTAACCCTGCTCCCGCAGCCAAATTGCCAAGCGACGTTTGGCAATACGTCGATTATTTTGTTCCCAATCAAAGCGAAGCGGAGTTTTACACGGGCATCTACCCGTCGGACGAATCTTCCGCAAAAAAAGCGGCGGAAGTGCTTGGAAAAAACGGCGTAAAAAATGTGGTGATAACAATGGGCAGCGTAGGCGCAATTGCGTTTGCGGGTGAGGAAACGGTACTTGCAAAGGCGTACAAAGTGAACGCAATCGATACCACCGCGGCAGGCGACACGTTTGTAGGCGTTATGGCAACGCGTCTTTCGGAGGGCGCAACTCTTGAGGAGGCAATGACGTTTGCCAACAAAGCGTCGGCAGTAACGGTCACAAGAAAGGGCGCGCAACAAGCAATACCATGCCGCAACGAAATAGTGTAGGCGGCGTTGCGTAAGGAGAAAACAAATTGTGCAAAAGAAAGTAACGATAAAAAATGTCGCCGAGCAGCTAGGGTTGTCGGTTACCACAGTTTCGTTGGTGCTTAACAACAAAGGAGATATTCCGGAGTGTACGCGCTCGCGCATAAAGCAGGTTGCCGAGGATATGGGCTATCGTCCGGACTATATGGCGCGAAGCTTGGTAACGGGAAAGTCGCACATAGTCGGAGTGTTGATTCCGGATATATCCAACCAATTTTTCGCCGAAACGGTGCGGTACTTGCAAATTGAACTTAATCACTACGGCTACGACATTATTCTTTGCAACAGCGAAGAACGTATGGATAACGATATCAGGTACATCGAGTGGTTGTCCGGTCGCAGGGTGGACGGCTTGGTGCTTACGCTTTCGGCACAGTCCATGCAAAAGGAAAATCGCGAAAAAATGCAGCGCGTGCTGGACGGCGTAAAAATTCCGTATGTGTTTTTGGATAGGTACTATCAAAGCGACGCTCCCAAAATATTGGTAGACAACGTGGACGGAGGCTATCGCGTAACAAAGTATCTGTTGGATTGCGGACACACGAATATCGGCGTTATAACCGGTCCAATGAGCCTCAACAGCAGTGCCAACCGTCTGGAAGGCGTGCAAAAAGCCATGGCGGAACGGGGCATAGCGCTTTCGGAAGAAAACGTGGTCAATTTGGCTTACGATATGGATTCCGGCAGGCTGGGTGCGGAAAAACTTATCCCGCGCGGAGTAACGGCAATATTTTGCTTCAACGACTTGCAGGCTTACGGAGTGTTTGCCTACGTAAACGAATTGGGTTTAAGCGTCCCGAACGACGTAAGTATAGTAGGCTTCGACGATATTTTCTATTCTTCCATATTGGAAACAAAACTTACCACCGTTCGTCAGCATATTCGCCAAATGGCGTTGGAAACCTGCAAAGTGGTGGTAAATTTGTTGGAAAACAAACCTTGCCAACAGGAAGTTAAACTTGAAACCGAGCTTATTGTAAGAGACAGCGTAAAGGATATCTCAAAATGAAAAAACAAATTACCGTACAAAGGATAGACGGCACGCAAGTGGCTGGTTCAAAGTACAAATCTCGCAAAAAGTGTTGGACGGCAAACGATTGGACGCTGGTGCTTATGGCGTCGCTCAGCATCGTGTTCTTGGCTGTATTTGCTTATGCTCCGCTGTATGGTTTAACTCTCGCCTTCAAAAGAGACGAAGGCATAATCAACATACAGCAGGTCATCAAGTACGGCACTTGGGCAGGTTTCGAGCAGTTCGAAACGTTTTTAACCGATCCGGACTTTGGCAACATCATGTTCAACACGTTGGGGCTGAACATTCTCCAACTGCTTATCAACTTCCCCGCACCAATCATCTTTGCAATATTGATGAGCGAACTACTTTCCGACCGCTTCAAAAAGGTGGTGCAAACGGTAACGTTTTTCCCTCACTTCCTGTCTTGGGTAATCTTCGGCGGCATATTCTTGAGCATGCTGGACTACGACAGTGGTATCATCAACAACTTGTTGGTTAACATCGGCATCGTAAAAGAGCCTGTGGATATTCTCGGCGGAGAGCAGTACTTTTGGGGACTTATCATCATAACGTCCTTGCTAAAAGGGCTTGGATGGGGCTCGGTAATCTACGTTGCTGCAATAAGCGGCATTCCCAAAGAGTTGTACGAGGCGGCGCGTATCGACGGAGCAAACCGTTGGCATAAAATTCGCTATATAACCGTGCCGAGCATCGCTCCAACAATAACGTTGTTCTTCATCTTGTCCATCAGCGGACTGCTTAACAACGGTATCGACCACTTGTGGGTGTTCCAAAACGCAAACAACATCACACGAAGCGAAGTGTTGGATACGTTTATCTACAAGTACGGCATACCGGAAATGAACTACGGCTATGCCACGGCGGTAGGTTTGCTAAAATCCGTCGTGTCGCTCATTTTGCTCGTGTTGGGCAACGCCGTTTGCAAAAAAGTCAGCGGCAAAGGAATTTACTGATATGTTACGAGTACTGGACTACAATACAAAGCATTTTGCGATTGTTCGCAAAATCGCGCTGTGGATTTCGGCAATACTGTTGGTGTTGGCTGCGTTCTTCCTGTACGTATCCAACGTTCCCGTGGACGCCGCAACCGACGAAATGTTGCATACGTTGGACGTGCTTGCGATAGTGTTTTGCTGCATTGCTCCCTTTGCTGTTGTGGTAATAGTTATGTACATAGTACTGTACTGCAAACAGCGCAAGGAAATGTACAAGCATGCCAACAAAAGGAAAGTGAATATCCACTTGTTCGATGTGCTTAACTTCACTTGGATGGCAATTTTCTGTCTGTTGTGCATCTATCCGATAATCTACGTCGTCGTAGGTTCGTTTAACCAAGGCGCGGACTACGCAAAGGGCGGCGTGTATCTCATTCCCAGATTGTTCACGTTCGAAAACTACAAAGTCGTGTTGGAGAACACCGAGCTTTATCACAGTTATTTGGTAACGATAGGGCGCACGGCAATCGGCACGTTGTCGGCGCTGGTGTTCACGTCCATCGTTGCTTATGCAATGAGTCGCGACAACCTAAAAGGCAAAAACTTCTTTTATTGGGCAAACATAATCACGATGTTTTTCGGCGGCGGACTTGTGCCGTTCTTCTTGGTCATTCAAAGTATAGGTTTGTTCGATACTTTTTGGGTGTACATAATCCCGTCATTGTACTCGGTGTACAATATGATAGTCATTTCCAGTTTCTTCAAGAGCGTTTCCAACGAACTGCACGAGGCGGCTCAGGTGGACGGCGCAGGCGAGTTTCGTATTTGGTGGCAAATTTATATGCCGCTCAGTAAGCCGGTTTTGGCAACTGTTGCGTTGTGGCTCGCAGTCGGACACTGGAACAGTTATTTCGACACGATGATCTACACCAACTCCAAGGATTTGCACACGTTGCAGTACTTTTTGTTGAAGGCAATCCAAAGTTCCACAATGACCGAGGGCTTGCCGGAAACGATGATGCAACGCGTATCCCCGATGACGATAAGCCTTGCGGCAATCATCATTTCCATCATACCCGTTTTGTTCTTTTTCCCGTTCGTTCGCAAAAACTTCCAGTCCGGCATAATGATTGGCTCGCTGAAAGGCTGATGCGCAAACAAAAAAGCAATCAAACCCCACAAAGGGTTTTGTTCAAAATTTTAAGCAAGGAGATTTATATGACAAAAACTACGTTTGTACGCTTGGCAGCGGCAATATTGGCAGTGTTCATGCTTGTCACGCTGGTTGCTTGCAGTGATCCTATTCCGGACACTCCCCGAGGCGACGACAACATGGCAAAACTCACGTATCCCGATTTTCCCGATACCCCGTCGGACAAAAACAGTTGGGAATACATCGAAGACGGCACCGATATAACAATCGATTGGTACGTGGACGTTTCCACTTGGAACGCTCCCACCGGCGTTGACGCAATCTCCAAAAAGATTAAGGAGGACACCGGTATCACCGTTCGTTTCGATACGCCCGTAACCGACGACGGTCAAAAACTCAGCACCATAGTTGCAGGCAAAAAGATGCCGGACGTAATCACGCTTACCACAAGCAACACCAGTTGGCTGTCCTCGCTAGCGCAACAAGGTTACGTGTACGACATCAACACCCTTGCCGACAAATGGGCGCCTTCTCTCAAAACAAATATGCCTAGCGACGTTATGGAGTGGTGGGCATACGGAAACGGCAAAACCTACGGTATACCCAACCACTACTACAGTTATCGCGACGTTCCCGAAGGACAACTTCAACCCAACGGCGGAATGATGGTTCGTAAGGACTTGTTTGACGCTTGGCAAAACAACATTCAAAAACGCGCCGACGGCGACGGAATGATTACTTACAAATCTCGTACCACAGGCGAAGACAAAAAAGTGGAGTGGCAAGGATATATAACCACACCTGAAGGCTTTATGGAAGCGGCAAAGTGGGCGGTTACCAACTACAAAGGTAACGGAAACGGACAAATCACAACCGGGCTTCAACTTTCGCAATTCAAAAACGACGGCTGCACGAGTCTCACTTGGTTGTCGCAATTCTTTGCAATTCCGTTCGAAGACGAACAAGGCAACTATCAATATCAATTTACACAGGAAAGTTACGAAGAAATGTTGTTGTACGTCAACGAATTGTACAACGAAGGCGTAATTTCCGACGCTAACTTCACGCAAAACTACGATGGCGTCGGCGGCGTTATCGCAGGAGGCAAGGCGTTTGCAACGTTGGTAACTCCGCAGGACTATCAAATGCACTTCGTGACGGCAAAGGATAGCGGCTACGAATACGTATCGATGTACATCACCAACGAAAACGGCGATGCACCTGTTCTTGCCGACATTCGCGGCTACGGCTATTTGTTCAACATGATAACCACCGACTGCGAACGTCCCGACCTCGTTATCAAACTGTTCGACTATCTCACTTCTCCTTACGGACAACGCCTTGTAACATTGGGCGTGGAAGGCGTAACTTGGAACTGGGAAGACGAAATGACCAACAAAATCGTCTACACCGACACCTACCTGCAGGAAAAAGCCAACGGAACAAGCACCAAGTACGGCTTGATGATGTTCGACCTGCTTATCAACTATCAGTATTACGACAACATTCAACCTCAAACAAACCACGGCAAAACCGCGCAGGAACTGTATCGTACCAACCTCAAACGTCCGCTTACAATCTACTCCTACGATTACAACGCAACGCACTTTGTGGTAGATACAACCGACAGCCGTTATAGACAGTACAGCAACTCGCTTACCAAAATCAACAACCTAATCGGTACGCAAGTTCCTAAAATAATCAAGGCAAAGAACGCCGAAGCGGCAAAGTCGCTCTACGCCAAAACCGTTGCCACCATGAACGACAAAACGCGTAACCTTCCGCTCGTTATAGAAATGAACACCGAAGCGTACGCAAAATATAAGCAAAAGTTGGGCATCACCGTTGCTTGGCCGGCATATCAACAGGGATACGTAAGTCCTCTCAACCGTTTGATGCCTAACGGCGACCTTAGTTTGTACAGAGGATATTGATGAACTACAAAATTTTGTTAGATACCGATATCGGCGACGATATCGACGACGCTTTTGCTTTGGCATTGGCCGTTTTAAGCAAAGAACTTGACGTGGCGGCGGTGACGACGGTTTTTCGTAACACGTTGTGCCGCGCGCGTCAATGTGCAAAACTGCTGGACGTACTGGGGGCAAACGTTCCCGTGTACGCAGGCGAATCCCTGCCCATGGACGGAGTAATTCCGCCTTTTGCGCACGATAACGGCGGCGATATGACAAAAACATTGCCCTGCCAGTACGACGAAAGCATGGTTGGCTACGACGTAAAAAGCAATGCAGCACAGGCAATAGTGGATTTTGTCGAAAGCAACCCCGGCGAAGCGGTGGTTGTCACAATCGGCGCAATGACAAATCTTGCTCGTGCGTTGGAACTTCAACCCGGCATTGCCCAAAAAATCAAAAAAGTGGTGATGATGGGCGGTTGGTTCGGAAACTTTGCTCCGGAGTGGAACATTTTGTGCGATCCCGTTGCAACAAAAAAAGTTTACGAAAGCGGTATCGATGTGTACGCAACCGGGCTGGATGTAACGCTTCAATGCGTGCTGGATGAACAACTGCTTGACGATTTTCGCGCAAGCAACAGGCCTTTTAACAAACTTATCGTAAGTTGGATGGACAAGTGGTTCGATACGTTCCACTTCCAAAAAAGCGTTATGCACGATCCGCTTGCAGTCGCAACGCTGATAGACCAATCCGTGTGTAACTTCCAAACCAAGTATTGCCGCGTTGTAACAAGCGGTCAAAACAAAGGCGCGATAGAAACTTCCGACGTGGCAAAAGACGGCTTTGCGCCGATTAACGTTGCAACAAGCGTCGACAAGAACAAATTCTATGGCATAATTCGCAAAAAAATGCTCAACAACTAGCGCGCATACAAAAACCTTTTGTGCCCTACACCGTAAAAGGTGAAAAATTGAAAAATACAGTAAGGAGGAACGTTTCTATGACTTCAACAAGTAAAAGATTGCTTGTCATCGTGCTTGCGGTAGTGCTTACGTTGTCCGTGGCAACCCTCGGATTTACAGCATTTGCCGTCACCGCGACGGACACAATCGAGTATCCCTTCGCCAAGGGGGACGACGCGTTTAAGTACGCACCCACTTGGCAAGGCGCGGCGGACGAGGAAACCTACAAAACAATGGGTGATCCGTGGCAATTCTACCAAGTTAAGTTTGGCAAAAACCTCAGCTTGGACGAATTTGACTATTTGGCAGTTCAAATCAAAACCGTCGGAAACCCCGGTCTTACGGTAGGCGGCATCAACCCTGCCAACAGCGGACGTTACGACAACGCCGAATTTGACGGCAGCAAGTTCTACTTTGTAGCCGAAAACGGCACTCTTACGGAACTGTCCACGTTATACGGCGCAATCAACGTCGGCGCAAACGTAAGCGGCACGTTGCTTATGCCCAAAGCTTCTATGAAGTGGCGTTGGAACAGCTCGTCTAACGAAATCTACTGTTTCTACATCACAACAAACGCACAGTTTAACTACAACTTCAGCGTTTCCATAGGCGAAATCGGCTACTACAAAGGTGAACCCTCCGAAGGCAAATTTACCAAACTTGTAGATTTGTCCGCAGGTTGCGACCAAAGCAAGTACTACACCGGCAATGCAGCGGTCAACCCCGTCACCTTCCCGGAATACAAAGCCGATGTTTATCCCTTCCGCGTTGGCGAAGAAGCGTTTGCAAACGCTCCCACTTGGAAAGGACAAACCGCTCAAACGACGGAAGACAGTTATCAATTCTTCCAGCCCAAGTACAGTGTCACCGACCTTACCAAGGCAACGTACCTTGCGGTTCAAATCAAACTCGTCAAGGGCAACTTCGGTTTCACCTTCGGAGCAATCAGTCAAGGTAACGGAAGATACGGAACGTATGTGGATAAAGACGGCGGCGCAAAACTCGTAACAAGCGACGGAAAGAGCACCGACATCAACATCAAGTATTCTTCCATCACATTGACGGAAGGCACTGAAGGCATGCTGCTTGTTCCCATGACAAGCCTGTCTTGGGTAGGCTGGTCGGACGCAAGCACCAGAACCATCGACAAGATGGCTTCTATCTTCTTCGAAACCAACGCCAAGTATAATTTCGGATTCGAATTGGTTGTCGGCGATGTAGGTTACTACGTCGGAGAACCCGGTCAAAACGGCTCCATCTACACGTCCTTGTTGGATTTGTCCGCAGGCGAAAAGAAGGATAGTTACTATGTTGCCGCTTCCACAGTGGTGTTCCCGTCCGAAGTTAAGGACGTAAACGCCGTTCCGGAAAATGTGGAATATCCTTTTGTAAAAGGTGAAAAAGCGTTTAACAACGCGGTAATTTGGGCAGGCACGGCAGCAGGCGACGCGGCAGATAACTGGCAAACCTTAAAAGTCAACTTCGACACTCCCACGGATTTGACCGAAGCAACTTGGCTGGTAGTTCAGTATAACGCAATGGCAGGCTCTCCCGGCATCACCTATGCGGTACAAAACAAAGACGCTCGCTACTCCATTGCGGGACACGATCGCACAAAGAGTTACATGATTGCCGAAGACGGCAGCGTTAGAGTTGCAAGCCAATATCAATACGACGCAAGCGTCGTTACGGGTAGCGGCGCACTTCTTATCAACTTCAACGAAATGGGTTGGCAATTCGGCAGTGATGCAAACAAAACGCTTGCGGCAGTGCAACAACTTATTTTCACAACCAACTCCAAATATAACTGGAACTTTGAAATTATGATCGGCGAAGTCGGCTACTATACCGGCGTTCTCGGCGAAGATGCCGTGTACCACAAATTGCTGGATGTAAGCGCAGGCAACAAACTTGCTCAAATCACGGCAACAAGCGATAACGAAGCAAATCGCTGCACGATACGCGCAAACAAAGTGGATCGCACACAATACGGTGCGGTTGCGCTCAATTGGCTGGCAACCGGCAAAACCGCAGGTTCGTTTTCAATTTGGAGCGGCGGCAGTTTGGGTACTGCCGAAATGGTAAAGGACAGTTACGGCGACGACGCCGTACGTCTCACCGCCACCGGCGCAAACCCCACAGGCGACCAATACACGGCAACCACAATTGCCGACGGCATCAAGTGGAAACTCAAAAACGCAAAGGGTATCACATTCTGGGCGCGCAACGACAGCGACGTGGAAGTATCCTTCAACTTGGAAATCGACATTTGTAACAACGAATACACAAATTCCGGAAAAGGACACAACGCTCGTTTCAACATCAAACAAGGCAACCGCTTTGTTCTTTACGATGTAAAAACAGGCAAACAAACCATTTATATGACTCGTCCTTGCGCAACGCTCCCCGTAGGCTTTGAAGGCTGGGTATTTGTTCCCTTCACGGCGTTCAACCAAGCACAATGGTCGGTAAACGATCAAGGCGCAATGGCTCGCAACTTGTTCATTGACGAAAACAACGTGTTCAACTCCGACGCATGGGTAAGCTATTTGGCAATCACCGTACACGCTCCCACCTACAAGGATAAGTCGTTCAGCCTTAACAAGTTCGGTTCGTACACAACAACTCCGTCCTTCGTTTCGGGCGTTATAGCCGAAACAGAAACGGCAAAGTCGGTACCCACTCTTATGGACCTTCCGACCATACAGGAGGACTAATCTATGAAGAAATTTACCAAAATTTTTGCTGTTGCATTGATTGTAATAATGGCTTTGTCTATTTTTGCGGCATGCAAAGAGGATAAACCCCAAGCAACAAAACTTGCAACCCCTGTTGTTTCCGTAGACGAAAACGGAACGGCAACCTGGAAGGCAATTCAAAACGCAACCGCCTATGCTTACAAAATCGACGGCGGCAAAGAAACCGTAATCAACACAACGTCCGTAACTTTGACAAACGGACAAAGCATTGTGGTAAAGGCAGTGGGCGATGGCACGGAATACACCGATAGCGACTATTCCGCATCCGTAACCTACACCAAATCCGAAGATCCTAAACCTACAATCGGATTGCCTGAACCCACACCGGGCTACTACATCACAAATGCGGACATCGTTCAAGAGGACGAAAACACTCGCTATATCGTGTATACGGCAAACGAAACCACAGCCGAAAACTACAACCGCATCGAAATTCGCAAGGGTGTCAAACTGGAAGAAGGTTGGCACTACGGCGACGCAACGGTGGCTGTCGAAGGCGGCGCGGATAACGAATGGGATACCTACATCGGCTCGGCAAGCATCACAAAAGGCACGTTTGCAATGGGCGGCGAAACCTACAATTGGCTTATCGCTTACTGCGCAACCAACGACGCCGAAGACTGCGCTTTCCAAATCGGTCTTGCTGTGGCAAAAGATCCTCTCGGAACTTGGACGAAACTCGGCGCGCCCGTAATCGCGTTTGACAAAGCGCAATACGGCGCAACGTCAATGGGTTGCTACGCACCTTCTGTTGTAAACTACAACAAAACCAGCGGCATCCGTATTTTCTACACCTACGCCGATGCATACGGTCACTTTGCGTACTTCTTGGATGCAAATCTTGCCGACCTGGGTGCAATCAGCGGACAAAAAGCAATGGTTCTCACCAACGGTAACCTCAGCGGCGGCGATGCCGAACTTATGTTCCCCAATGCCGACTTTGCTTACGACGCAGCAAACAAAAAGTTTGTCGCCGTCAAGGACTATTCTCCTTCCGCAGGCACGACTCCCAAGTTTGCCGACAGAATAGAACTTGCCGAAATTGACGAAAACCAACTGTACACAATCGAAATCGGTACAGGTTGGAAGAGCCTTCAATTGTGGGATACAATCGACCTAGACAACGGTTCGGAAAGAGCCTACAGCGCATGTATCGTTTCCGATGCTTACGGCCATATTCTTGCAGGCAACGTGGAAATAGTGTACAATATTTGCGACACGGCAGACGTTAACCCTGACTATTTGTATTCTCAAAAATTGATGACTGTAACGTACGTTGCGGAGTAACAACTTCACGAAATAAGTAAATCAAATTCGGGGCTGTCTTCACAGCCCCGTTTTGAAAAATTGCCAATATCACGGAGGCAACTTTATCAAATGAAACAAATCAAAATTATCGCAATAGTGCTGCTAGCGGTGCTTTTGTTGCCGATTATAGCGGCATGTAACCCGATTGTTCCCACGCCCGAGCCGTCCAAGCACGAGTGTGAGCACGTTTGTCCGACTTGCGGCAAATGCACCGATCAAACCTGCACGGACAGCGCCTGCGCGGACAAATGCGGCGGACACGCAGAGCCGGCAAGCGAGCAGGGTTGGTACACGTTGAAACTTAAAACTATATCCGGCATAAACGTAACCGATACGTTTTTGACAAACGCCATTCACCTTTACGAAGGCAAGGCGGATTGGTACCAAATAACACTGAGCGGCACCGAACTTTCTCAAGGCACTTACACGGCGGAAAACGGCACCGTAACGGTGAAAATAGGACTAAAAACCTATGCGTTTACAACCGACGGCAACTATTCTTACCTTACCTATCAAGGCAAAATCAACCGAAAGAGCGTTGTTATGAACTACGACAAAAACAGCCTGTTTGCGTTCTCACAAGACAAAGGCCAAGTGAATTTCTCTGACGAATTGTTCGGCGACGACATCGAAAAGAACTTCTATAACTACTGTCCTACGGCAATCATCGAAGACCGTACAATGCACGTATGGTACTGCTCCAACAAGGACGACGGCAACGTTACCGACCATGTGGCATACCGCAAAGGAACGCTTCACGACGACGGACGTTGGACCTTTGGCGACAAGCAACTGGTTTTGGAACACGGCACAAGTGGACAGTGGGACAGTCGTCACGTGTGCGATCCTACCGTGGTCAAGGGCGTGTTCAAAAACGGCACGGAAACCTACAACTACATGATGGCGTTTTTGGGCTGCTTAACCAGCAACAACACTAAAAACGAAGTGGGTGTTGCTTTTGCAAAAAGTCCCGAAGGACCGTGGGTAAAATACGGGGATAACCCGATTGCCGACTTCTATGCCGACTATTCCCTCAGCCGCACCGATTCCTCCGCCAACAGTGAAATTGCCGCCAACTCCTCTTGGGGATACGGACAACCGTCGCTTATCAGCGCGGACAAAAACGGCAAAGTTATTTTGTTCTATTCCGCAGGTGTGCCTACGGGTACGTTCACAGTTGCGGAACTGTGGGATTTTGGCAATATTCAAACCCCTGTCAGACTTAATAAACTTATGGTTTCCAACAAGGGTATAACCAACGCAAGCGGCGGACAGGACGTAATCAACAATGCGGACTTTGCCTATGACGCACAACGCAACAGATTGTACTGCATAAAGGAAGATTTCCCCTATCCTACGGGCAACGGAATCAACTGGATTGCAGGCACAAACTCCGTATTCTATGTAGACTTGGGCGAGGGTAAAGGCGTTGCCGATCGCATTTTTGAGGACTACAACTACACTTGGACGATGGCAGGCACGCTTAATGAGGCAATGACCGGTTTCAAACGCAACCACAATGCCGGCTTGCTTACCGATGCTTACGGTCAACTTACCGATAGCACTCGCCTTGCCGTTTTGTACACGATGAGCAAAACTCCGGAAGATTTTCCCGATTGGAGTCATGGCGGACAATGGCCCGCGCTGCACACGTATCGTATTCACGGCATAACCATCGAACTGTAACGTGACAAGAGCCTTGCTTGCAGTAGTGTAACAAGGCGAACGGTAAAACTAATCGTTGCCGCAGGAAGATAACTGTGGCAACAAAACTAACGGAGCAATGCGGTTTGCCTGTCGGCTTGCCACAGAGTTGCTCCAAACGAAGGTTTAACAATGAACAAAAAACAATTATTAAGTATTTTTATCGTCGTTGTGCTGATTTTATCCGTTTTGGCAGCGTGTAAGCCTGTCGAGAACGGCGAAACGTTTGAGGCTAGTTACGTGCTGGAGACTGCCGCCTATGGCGGCGAGGACGTGACCGACGACTTTATGTTGTACAACGTGGATTTTTCCAAAGACGGCACCGTCAGCGTAGTTGTCAACTATCTAAACATGTTGCAAACGAGAAACGGCACGTACAGCGTCAATGGCGAAGTGGTGACGGAAAGTTTTGAGGGTAAAACGTACACGTACCGCATCATCGGCGACGTGCTACTCACAACTTTTGACGACGACGGAACGGAAATTTTCGTAACGCTGGCAAAAAAAGCCGACGACGAGAGCAGAACAAAAGCGGTGGACTTCCAAAGCGTTTTGTTCGGCGATGACATCTCCGACACCAAAAAGTTTAACTACTGCCCGGCAATTTTGACGGAAACGGACAGCGACGGCAACACCGTTATGCACATTTGGTACTGCACCAACAAGGATAGCGGTGTAATCATGGACCACATCGGCTACCGTACGGGAACGTTGCAGTCGGACGGCAAATGGCTGTTCTCGGAGGAAAAAATCGTGCTTGCCCCCACCGAAGGCACTTGGGACGGACGTCACACCTGCGATCCTGCCGTAATCAAAGGCGAGTTCAAAATGGGCGGTCAAACCTACAAATACCTTATGGCGTATCTCGGATGCACAACGGAAGACTACCAGAAAAACGAAACAGGGCTTGCCGTTGCCAAAGACGTGGGCGGACCTTGGGTAAAGGTGGATAGCGTAAACCCGATTGTTCCTTGGTACGACGACGGCAATCAAGCCACCGAACAGGCGGAATACGAACGTCGTCAAGGCACGTCGCAAATATACTGGGGAACGGGCATGCCGTCGCTAATAAGCGTAGACGGCAAAGGCGAAGTGCTGCTTTTCTATTCCTCCACAAAGCGCGGAACGGGTGTTCGCAGACTGGATTTGTCGGATATAGACCACCCCGTTGTCAAGTTTACAACAAGCCTCAGTCACAACGGAATTGTCAATTCTCGCGGAATCAAGTGCAACGTCGGTATTGCCGATTTTGCTTTCGATCCCGTTACAAAGCGTTTGTACGTTATCGGCGTAACCAACGACAAACTGCCGGAAGACGTAACAAAAACGTTGGTAAACAGCCACAGCGTGTTGGCGTATGTGGACGGTGTGGACGATACCGAAGCGGTTTGTTCCGTTCTTCAAGGCGCTGCCTACAAGTGGAACGTCGTAGGTTATGTCGGTCCCGACGATACCGGCTGGAACCGCAACCACAACCCGGGAATGGTGCGCAGCCCGCTCGGCTATATTACGGATTCCTCCAAAATAGGCGTGGTGGTGTCCACAGGCAATAACGATTGGCCCAACGAAAACATCTTCACGTATCGCTTGTTCGGCCATTGGTTCAACATCAAGTAATTGCTTGCAAATAACGCTTTTTGTCGGCGCCAAGTGTTGCATGCGTACTGCGGAATAGTCAATACTTGCCCGGCTAAACACAATGTGGCAAAATGCGACTGTAGCGCAAAATGCGTTGCTTTGTTCAACTTTGAATTTGCATCAGGTAATAACATAACAAGCCGATTGCCGTTAATGTTTTGCTTGCAAGTTACGTAATATTTGCAAAACCGCTAGCGCTTAAATGAAAATTAAACATTTGTAGCACAAAAAGATTTGCTAACAATTCGGCAAATCTTTTTTGTTGCAAAAAAAAAGCACTCGACTAGGCGAGTGCTATGGTCTTCCCGGCGGGAATCGAACCCACAATAGTGCCTTAGGAGGGCACGGTTATATCCATTTAACTACGGAAAGGAATTATACAAAATATATGAAGTCAGATTTGAAACAAGTTCAAAATTTGACCAATCTTTGCGGATTTACTACAAAACTATCGTTTTTGTCCTTCGAGCATGTAAAACTGTGAAGTTACAAACCATTGTAAGCAAGTTTGCCACTGCTAGTATTATAAACAACAGAGGTAAAATCTTTTGCCTATTGCCAAAATTTTTCATATCCTTGCGGATTTACTACAAAACTATCGTTTTTGCCTTCGATATGTAAAGTCGTCAGTGTCGCTTAGTGTGATTCGCGCGCTTTCCGCCCCGATGTTACAAAATATGTCAAAGCGGTGCGGGCAGGTGTCGTCGGTGCGGCTTTGTGCGTTCGGTGAACGTGCGCACGGCTTTTGTTACAAGCGGTTGCCTTTGGCTGCGTTATGCAAAAGGTTTTGTGTCGTCGCAACAGCACACATTATACTTCAAAAGCGCGCAATAGTCAACGGTATTGCAAACTTGCCCGTCGTTTTACACAAATGTTTTTGAATTTTCCCCAATCGGCAAAATTTAAACGCCGATAGTAACGCCGTTTTGCGACCTAAACGCTTTGGGAGTGGCGCCGTATTGCTTTTTGAACTGTCTGTTAAAGTAGGAAATGTTGGCAAAGCCTACGCTTCGGGCAATTTCCGCAACGTCGTTGGAGGATGCCAAAAGCAGTTGTCCCGCAACGTTCAGGCGGTAATTGTTGGCGTATTCCACGCAGGAAACTCCGGCAAATCTTTTGAACAGTTTCATCACATAAAACGCGCTGTAACCGCAGTGTTCGGCAATATCGTCCACGGTTATTTTGTTTTTATAGTTTGTGCGGATGTATTCCAGCGCGCGACGTACCGTGTAGCACTGTCTGTCCTCGGTCACATTTTTTGCCGACGAAAGCAACCTGTTGGAGTAGATTAGGTAAAAAACCTTGTACAGGTTGGCTTTTATACCCAATTCTTCGCCGTCTTCCCCTTCGGAAACAAAAAGGTCGCAAACGGCTTTGTTAAATTCGCCGTACCAAGTAACTTGCGGTTTAACCACAACGGGTACGGCGTTTTTTTCGTTCAAAAGCGGAGCAAAGTACTTCAGAGTGCAAATATCTCCGCCGTCGGTTTCCAGCAGGCGCAGGTTAAACACAACGGCATCCATAATCATATCGTTGTTGCCGAAGCGGTTTACCGAGTGCATCGCAAACGGGCGCAGTATAAAAATATCTCCCTTTTCGGCGGTGTACCAATTGCCGTCGACGCAAAGTTTGCCTATTCCGCTTTGAATTTTGATAATTTCCACCTCTTCGTGCCAATGAATGGGGTAAAAAGGCAGCATATCCGATATGTTTGTGTGATAGCGTGCAAATGGCAATAGCGGTGTGCCGTGCACGGTTTTTTCTTTCAAATGCGGAAATCCCGGTCCTACCGAGTTGTTTTCGTGCATAGTCACCGCCTCCTTGCGTTATTTGATATATTATATCTTATTGCAACGCGGTTGTAAAGAGCAAATTGCCGTTGCGCGCGGTGTTTTCCGTTGTTTGGAAGCAAGATTGTCGCCCAAAAACATATGTTCCGCGGCAAATATGTGTTTTGGCGCAAACAATTTCGTAACAACAATGCAACATATGCAAGCATGAGGCAAAGCGGGAGTGTTTTTTTGCAATAAACGGAGCAAAAATATTATCATTTCGGCTGTTGAAAAAAAACGTTTGTTGTGATACAATTTTCACAAGACCGAACGCAAACATGCGGTTAGTCGAAACAAGCGCAAAAGCTTCGGCAATCGGTCAAGGAGTTATTATGAAAATTATTCACACGGCAGACGTGCATTTGGATTCCCCGTTTATCGGGGTGGACGGCAAAACACGTCGCAGAGAGTTGATTTCGGCATTTTCGTCTATGGCGCAGTATGCCGATAACATCGGTGCGGCGGCGGTTATAGTTGCGGGAGATTTGTTCGACGACAGTTTTGCCACCGATGCCACAATAAAAAGCGTTGTGGACGTAATAAACGCCTCAAAGGCACAGTGGTACGTTTTGCAAGGCAACCACGGGGACGATTCTCCCTACAAAAAACTTGCCAAACTTGCAAATGTGCATCGTTTCGGCACGGATTGGACCAAGTACGACCTCGGCAACGTGACCGTTTGTGGCAAGGAATTGACCTCGGCGGACGTGGGAGCGTTTTCTCCGTTGCCGCTGGATACGGGCAGGTTCAATATTGTTGTGCTGCACGGCGACGTGGACAGCGACGCCTACGGGCATATCGACAAAAAAACGCTGTCCAACGGCAAAATTTCCTACGTTGCGCTGGGGCATAGGCACAGGTTGGAAACCTTTTCGTTCGGAAGAACGCGCGCGTGCTATTGCGGAGCGTTAGAGCCTCGCGGATTCGACGAAGGTCCGGACGGTGGTTTTGTGGTGATAGACACCGATAGCGGTGACGTTAAGCACGTGAAGCAAAGTATACGTTCGGTTGTGACCAAAACCGTCGACGTGTCGTCGCTCGGCAGCGAAATCGCATTGGAGCGCGCTGTGTTGGACGCCGTTGCTGACGTTTCGACGCGCAACTATCTCAATTTGGTGCTTACGGGCAGCGCCGATGCCGACATGCGCACGGAGTTTGTGGCTCGTCAGGCAACCGAGGGCAAATTTTTTGCCTTGCGTATTCAAAACAACGTAACAACCCGTCGCAACATGGCGGAAATTCTTGCCGAAGTGTCGCTTCGCGGTGAATTTGCGCGGCAGGCAACAAGTCAAATAGACGATCCGGAGCTGAAAAGCCGTGTGCTTGAGTTGGGACTAAAACTGCTGGAAGGAGGGCAACTGTGAGAATAATATCCGTAGAAGTTGCCGCGTTCGGTAAACTTAAAGGCGTAAAAGTGGATTTTTTGCCCACCTTTAACCTCATTTGCAACGTAAACGGTTTCGGAAAAACCACCTTGGCGGCATTTGTTAGGGCAATGCTGTTCGGGCTTAACTACAACTATACCAAAAGCGGAGCCGAGCGTATCAACGACGTAACGCGTTATTGTCCGTGGAACAGTAGTGGCAAATTCGGCGGAGCGATGACGGTGGAACATCAGGGCAAAAACTATCGCATAGAGCGGTATTTCGGTCAAACCGCCCGCGCGGAAAGCCTTTCCGTAATCGAAACGGCAAGCGGCAAAAAGTTGGACGTAATCGACGTCGGCGGCTACTTTTTGGGGCTTACGGCGGACAGTTTTGACCGCAGCACCTATTTCCCGCAGGAATATGTGGAACTTGCCTCCAACGAAAACATATCTTCACGCTTGGCAAACGTGGTGGAAAGCGGCGCCGATTACGAAACGGCAGCGGCAAAAATTCGAGAATACAAAAAATCTTTCAAGTATGAACGGGGCGTCGGCGGTCTGATATACGAACTTTCCGAAAAGCACGCAGAGGCTCTTCGCGATTTGGAGCAATCCAAAAAAAACGTGGAGGAAAAGTCGCAAGCCGAGCTACGTTTGAGGCAAATAGAGTCGCAAGCCGAGCAAATCAAGGCAAAAAAAGCCGATTGTCAGGCGCGCCTAGCCGAACTGAACAAGCAAATTTTGCGTTCCGAGCCTACCGAGGCGGATATGAACGCACAAAAAATAATATCCGAAGCCGAACTCAAATTGGCGCAGTACCCGGCGGATTTTGAAGAACTTACTCGGCACATAGAGGAAATCGGCAATCAAGCCGAAAAATGTGCGGAAAAACCTCAAACAAGCAAACTAACCAAGTGGATATTGCTTGCCGCAACAATAGCGGTGGTAATCGGCGGCGGAATTTGCTTTTTGTTCAACACGATTGTTGCCTGTGCGCTTTTGGGCGTTGCGGCTGTTTTGGGCGTGTGCGTTGCGGCTGTAAAAGCCAAACCGACGGCGTCGGCAATTCAAAAAAAGCAGTGCTTGGACGAGTACTTTAGGTTTGCCAGTCGCATAGTGGACTGTTCGGACTACGACTACTACAAAACAAAAAGCGTCGTTGCCGCGCTAAAACGTCAATACTACCAAGATTGTTCTAGGTTTGCCGCACTCAAGGAAAACGCCCCTGCGCCACTTGTTTCTCAAAATGAACTTTCCGCAATGCGGGCGCAAGCGCAGGCTTTGGAAAACAACTTGGAACAACTTTCCGCCCAAAGCAACGCCCTCATTGCCGAGTCGGCTCGTCTTTCTGCATATGCGGAGTCGGTCACGGACAATCGCGCCGAAAAGGAAGACTGCGTTTTGAGCGTATGGCAGCAACTTACCAAAGCCAAGCAGGACTACGAAGTTGCTTGCAAGGTTGCCGATTTGCTTGCCGAGGCAAAACAAAATTTGTCCACGTCCTATTTGCCAAAACTGTGTGCCCGCACGGCGGAATTGCTAAACGCCACAAGCGGCGGCAACTATCGCGTTGTGCTGGACGGAAACTTTGCCGTTTCGGTAATCGAAAACGGTCAAACGCACGGTTTTTCGGCATATTCGCGCGGGATAAGGGAACTTACGCTGTTGTGCTTCCGCATTGCCCTGTCGGAGATGCTCTACGGCGGCAAAATTCCGCTGCTCATTTTGGACGACGCGCTTGTAAACTTCGACGACGGCAACTACGCGCGCGCAATCAAGTTGCTCAAAAGCATGACGTCGCAAACGCAAATCGTTTACCTCACCTGCCATATGCGCAACGCGTAAAGTCAAATTTGTTGTTGAATATTCTATTTTTGCACACGTTCAGAACCGCACACCCTAAGTGCGGTTCTTTTTTTGTGGTCGGTGGTGGAATTGCGGCGCAAAAGAGGTGCAACGTATCCGCTCGGACGTAATTTTTTTCAACAGCCAAACGGCGATTGTGCCAAAAACAGCGGTAGTCATGTTGCAGTTTAAGTTGCAAAAGTCGGCAAGTGTCGGATGTCGTGCAGAATTAGTTACGCAATGCGGCAGATTGTCCGTTCAATCGGGCAAAAATCGTTTGCAAGCCTAAATGTTACAAAACACTTGCAATCGCGGTGTTTGTATGATATAATACAAAAAGTCGAAAATCGCTTGCAATGGTTGGTGCCGTTGCGGCACAATATTTGGCTCATTAGTCTAGCGGCCTAGGACATCGCCCTCTCACGGCGAAAACAGGGGTTCGAGTCCCCTATGAGTCACCAATGGCGGCGGCGCTAGTGTTAGTCGCAACAAAACAAGGCACGGAAAATCCCGTGCCTTGTTTTGTTTCTCCTTTGGAATGGCGCCGCCTTGGTTGTGTTTCATAGGCGAGGTCGAAATAACGTAGCGCTCCGTTGCACTTCGCTTACCGCCGCTTCGCGGTCGGACGATCCCCTATGAGTCACAATTTATATCTTTGTGTTTTTGTCATATTCAAACTTATTTCGGCAGGCGCTAGCGTTAGTCGCAACAAAACAAGGCACGGAAGATCCCGTGCCTTGTTGCTATTTATTGTATATTTTTTGCTTATAGTGCAAGTTAAGCCGCAAACAGCAAAACGGCAATCGCAAATGCCACAATAGGCACAAAAATCCCGCCTATAAGGTCCTGCGCGGTGTGGCGTTTAAGCGCAATACTGGACCAAGCAACCAACACCAAAATCAGTGTCAAAAACGCAAAGTAGGGGCTGACAAAGTAGCACAAGTAGACTATCGGACCGGAAATTCCGCAGGCGTGTCCGCTACATTTTAGCGGCGTTAAGGAGGTTACGCCTATCAAAATGCCGCTAAACAGGTACGTGAAAGCCAAAACCTTGATTTCGGGGGAAAAGCCGAGTGCCAAACCGAGCGTTGCAAACACAATGTATCCCGCAACCGAAAAGATTATCGCCAAGTTTCGTTGGCATTTTCGTCCTTTTGCTTTAAGCGGAGGGATGACGGCGTGCAAAAGATAGGACAAAAGCGGCAGGGCAATCAAACAAATTGTTGCGGTAACAAGTTCCGCAACCGAAAATGTTTTTTGCATAAGCAGCGCAAACAGTATAATGGCGGAAAAAACCGGCGCAACGGTGCTTACGCGTATTATTTTTGCAACTTTTTCTTTCATACGGCAGGTTTATTTTGTCCGTTCGTCGCCCCAAAAGTACACGGCGGTGGTGCCCGGTCCGCAGTGGCAAGCGATTATCGGACCGATGTTCACAATGCGTATTTCTTTGGCTGTGGGAAATGCTTCCGCCCGCATTTCTTTTACGGTTTCAGCCGTTTCGGGGCACTCCGAGTGGC